>NZ_CALLVP010000001.1 GCF_938010505.1 uncultured Veillonella sp.
GAAAGACCCTTATAGGGTCAGAGCAAACCACCCGTTTTACGGGTGGTTATGATTTGCCATGTTATTCCCCTAAACAAAGGACTTTTTTGTCTCATGTAGGTTTTGTATTTATAAATTCGTAGACTGTTTAATCAATATATATTAGCGATGCATATTGATATGTGATTGATATACTGATAGTAGAGGAGGCGATATGATGCATAGTCGCGATTTAATAGAGCAATATAAAGGCTACGTTCAAGATTGGCGTAGATATTTTCATAAACATCCAGAGCTTAGTAATGAAGAGTTTGAAACGACGAAGACCTTGGCTAAAGAGCTAGAGTCTATGGGCGTAGAGGTTCATGTAGATACAGACCGTGGTATCGGATTAATCGGCATTATCCATGGTTCTAAGCCTGGCAAAGCCATTGCGTTACGTGCTGACATCGATGCATTGCCTGTTTACGAACATAATACAGTAGATTATAAATCTGAAGTAGAGGGTAAAATGCATGCTTGTGGTCATGATGGACATATGGCTATTTTACTAGGTGCGGCAAAGATGCTAATGTCTATGAAAGACCGCATCGAAGGCGACGTATATTTAGCATTCCAACCGGCGGAAGAAACTGGAGCAGGGGCTCCGGATTTCATTAAGTTTGGCGATTGGTATGATAAGGTAGATGCTATTTTTGGAGGGCATGTGTGGATCGATTTGCCAGCGGGCCTTGTGTCTGTTGAGGAAGGTCCTCGTATGGCTGCAAGTAGCCAAATTACTATCAATGTAAAAGGTAAGCAAGGCCATGGTGCACAGCCACACCAAGCGGTCGATGCTATCGTGGTGGCTAGTGCTATCGTTATGAACTTACAAACCGTGGTTTCTCGTAATGTGAGTGCCCTTGATTCCGTAGTTGTAACGATAGGCAATATTCACTCTGGCTCAGAATGGAATGTCATTCCTGGGGAAGCTTCCATGGGCGGTACAGTTCGCTTCTTTGATCCAAACCAAGAACAATACATTGTAGATTCCATTCGTCGCATTGTGGAACACACTGCAGAGGCCTATGGGGCTACGGCTACATTAGAGTATGTAAATAAAGTACCACCGACCATTAATGACCTTAAAGCTAGCGAATTGGCAGAACGTGTAGTAATCGATACACTTGGCAAAGAAAAGCTAACTAAGATGCGTAAAGTCATGCCTGGGGAAGACTTCGCTTGGTACTTACAAGGAAAATCAGGGTGCTTTGCCTTTATCGGGATTCAAAACCCTGATGTAGAAGCTACCTACGACCATCATAACAATCGCTTTAATATGGATGACTCTGTACTCTCTGCGGCGTCAGCAGTATACGCGGAATATGCTATACAGTGGTTGAAAGAGCATAAATAGAATTAATGTTAAAAATGAATTTTAACTTATTAAATGTAAAACTTAATGAGTTAATAATGTTTTATTAAGTAAATAACTCCTTTCAGGATGTTTAAAAAGACTCTATCTTAATTTCTCTAAGATAGAGTCTTTTTATGGTACAATGAAATTAATAAAAGAGGTGTTTTTTACTCATATTGTTTGTTGTAGTAGTATTTTAACAATTTAAATGGAGAGGGGTTGAGATTATGTTTAAACGTTTTCTACTTTTACTTATTATGATGGTATCTTTTACTATGCCTGCAGGGGCTATTAGTCTTCAAGAATTACAGACATTACCTAATTTTAAGTTAGTAACTTATGAGGAATATCCTTCAGGATCGAGTAATCATGTAGATAAGTTTTATTCATTTATTAATTTGGATTCGATTCATATTGTTGAGTATAATCCTCCAAAGTATGTATTGCAGGGGACCTCTTACATGGTATTTGATTACGCAAATAGCCCTTTTATCAGAGAGACTGAAATGACAGTTTATTATGACATCAATTATTCTCTAGCTAACTTGATTCATTCTAATCTTGAGAAACAACAAAACTCATCATTAGTTGATGTAATTTCGGCTGCTGAAAATCATCCTGGAATTGTTGCAAAGTTAAAATCTGGTGGTAAATATAAATTGAATGGAGAAAAGTGGTATACTGAAAACCGTTCTTTTTTCACAGATGCGGAATGGATGGGACCAGTTGGTCGAAGCCGATATAATGAGAATACTTATAATGATGCGGATGCACTGTTTAAGGCCGTATATCTTCAAAACTTTGATGATATTCTAGTACAATGAGGTGGACTATGAGACGCATATTTTTACTTTTACTATGGGTGTTACCATTCCTTATTTTGCCAATATCTAGTCAAGCTATATCTCAAACTAAATTGAGCGATTCTTCTAAATATGTGCAGTTTAAGACTATAGATGATTCTCGGACGTACTATGTTGATATGGAATCTATTACTCCTATATCAGCTCCTGAAGGGCATAGACGTATTAATGTTATATTATATGTACTATCAGATAGAGCAGATTATATTACTACTATTAACATGGAATATGACTATCGACTAGATCGCTCTTTACGTCAACTCATCAGTCGACATGATGTATTACGTCATCAGGGTGACAATAAGCCACTTATTTCCGTATGGCGTGATAAACGAGACAATATAGGTATTACTTGTCGTATTATCAATGTTAAGCGATACTCTCTTTCGGGTGAAAGCCTTGTAGAACCATATGAAAAAAATGATGAATATGATGATATCCTTGAGCGTAGATTTGAAGGTAGTCAATATAGCATCCTTAATACAATGTATAAACAAGCGTACGGAATAAATTTTGATGATGAAATGTCGTCAAATCTACTTTGACAATTTTTTAATTTTAGATTTATATACCCCTCTTTACATTGCTCGTAAAGAGGGGTATTATATCTTTCATATCAAATTTATAGTTAAAATGGTTTCCTGCAGGAATGTAAGTTAACGCAACCTAGCGGATACAAAGGGCCTTTCTTCGCCGGACGGTTCTAGAAGCCAGAAAGGATGTAATGAACAATCAAGTTTCTATTTCAACAGCAAATATTCGTGGTGCTTTTGGGGCTTTTTTTATTCCTGGTATGTACACATCTTTATGGGCAGGTTATGTACCTTATTTAAAAGCGAAACTAAGTATAGGGGATGATGTACTGGGTTCTATGATTTTGTTGCTCGGTGTAGGTTCTTGTTTTGCCATGACTATAGCTGGTAGGTTAGTAGAGTCATTGGGGTGTAAAAAAGCTGTAATAATTGGCAGTTTTATTGGGATGTTATCTCTTGCCATAGTAACTATATGTACTACAGTAGTAGAAACAACGGCAGCGTTGTTCTTTTTCGGTATGGGTATGGGCCTTAGTAGTGCATCTGCTAATTTACAGGCTATTCTTACTGAAAAGGTGAGTAAAAAACATTTAATGGGGGCCTTTCACGGTGGTTGGAGTCTTGGGGGCTTTGCTGGGGCAGGTGTATTACTGTTCCTTTTAAAAATGTTAGCACTGCCTGTTACTGAAAGTATGTGGGGCACTCTTATTGTATTATTGGCTGTGATGTTGTTTATCTGTCAATTTATGCTTCGATTTGGTAAAGATCCAAATGCAAAGGTAGTGAAAAAATCTAAAAGTCCTTTGTCGTTCCATCCGATTGCCATTATTTTTGGTATACTCTCTTTTGTGTCATTTCTTGTGGAAGGTGCAGTAGGGGATTGGAGTGCGCTTTACTTATTTGAAGATAAAGGAATTATTATTGAGGAAGCCGTAATGGGGGTTATGTTCTTTAATGCCACCATGTGTATTGGTCGGTTATTAGGTAATAGATTAGGCAAACATTTAACGTCTAAACAAGTTGTTGTTAGTGGCTATATATTTGGTGCAATTGCAATGGGATGTATTGTATTTTTACCAGGCTATGGTTCAATGTATACGTTTTTATTGTTAGGGATTGCGTTAGCTATGGTGGTGCCTAATTTGTTCTCTGCTATGGGGGAACAAAATGTTATCCCTATGGCACAAGCGGTAGCTACATCTACGATGCTTGGCTATGTAGGCATTTTGATGGGACCAGCTGTTATCGGATATATTGCTCACGCTACAAGTCTTACCTTATCTTTTGCTTTTCTAGCTGTTTTACTCGTAGTTAGTGCAGGTATTGGTAAATATGCGTATATGTTAATGGAGAAATCAAAGAAAAAAGATAGTTAAATAAAGGTCAGGTCTAAATAAAGTTAGTACTAGTCATAGATAAAAATAACTCCAAATAAAGATAATTCCAAAGTCGTGATGACTTTGGGGAGTAGTTTTATAAGTTTAACATATTGTTTTGGTACATAATATAGTCACTCAGTATAGTGGGCATAGAGGAATATATAAAAAAGCCACAGGTTATTACCTGTGGCTTTTAGTACATAGCTATATTCTATTAGCGGTCACCATTGAAGATGGAGTTTTTAACAAGTACATAGTCTACTTTGCGAATTGCTTGTAGAGTCGTACCGCCAGCGTAAGAAATAGCGGATTGTAAATCTTGTTCCA
>NZ_CALLVP010000002.1 GCF_938010505.1 uncultured Veillonella sp.
CATGGTACAATAGTAGAATATATTACATTGTAATTTAGTCGAATCGGAGCATGTATGAATAGAACATTATTAAAACGTATTCTAGTAACCTCTGTGATTGCAGTATTAGGTGTGAGCACGTCCTTTGCAGCGCTCGTTATGGAACGTGATGAAGGTTTAGATACAGCACCTAGTGTAGGCATGTATCGGTATCAAGTGCCTACAGAGTTACAGGGGATATATAATAGTGCAAGCGTTACCAATCTAACAGCATCTATGGAGAAAGAGCCTAATACATTATCTATGAATGTAGCGCATGTAAAAGGTAATCCATCTGAGTCTTATGTTGTAGAGATATATAAAGATTTAGCTGCCATTGAAACACATCGCAAATCCGATCATTATCAAGCCTTTGTTAATGAAGTAGGTTCTAAATTAACAAATCGCAAAATGTACGACGTACAGTCTGTACTATTGTTTGAGAAAAAAGATGCTTTATCTATTGTCAATGATGGTAAAGCAGTAGTGACATTAACCGAGTTTACTGTTAATAGCAATGATACTGACACAGTACAACGTCAATACCAACTCGATATTGAACGGGCCGTACGGGATGATGCGGGTTATAAGGCTGGCTATGTGCTTCGTGAAAGAAACACAAAAAATCGTTGGTATGTCATTCAAATCTATAGCGATCAAGCAGCCCTTACAAAACATGTAAACAGTCCTGGCTATCGCTTCATGATGAGCCAAATCCAAGGTAGCCTACAAAACGTTACCACAAAGGTATTAGATGGTGATATCCTTGTCAACCATGGTGGGCAGGCGTTTGTAAGACCTTAAAATTGAATATAATATAATTACAGTAAAGTTACTGCTAGCATATACATATGTGCTAGCAGTTTTTTGTTATATAATAGGTGAAAGTATAGTCTATACTAAAAGGAGTTACATATGACACAGCAAGAACGTTTACGCTATTTACTTGAAGGCTTAGTAGCAGAATACAAAGAGAAGCATAACGAATATATAGATATCCCTGTGAGCGAAGAAGAGCAGTTTACACTCTTTAGATCTTTATGTAATATTCGTCCTGCTGGTGGTATGCCTCTTGAATGGATGAAGATAGAGGATGAGTATTTAATTACATTAGCCCGTGAAAAGGGAATCGTAACCATTAATGATATGGAGGAGCGAGAGCCTCAGATTTATCTGTGGCAAGGAGATATTACTCGATTATCTGTAGACGCTATTGTAAATGCAGCTAATAATCAGTTGCTCGGATGTTTTGCTCCAAATCATAAGTGTATCGATAATGAAATCCATACCTTTGCTGGTATTGAGCTTCGTATGGAATGTGCTAGAATGACTGAGTATATGGACATGCCTGAAAAAACGGGTGTAGCTCGTATGACCTATGGGTATAATTTACCAGCAAAACATGTAATTCACACAGTGGGACCTATTATTTATGAGGCGGTAACAGATAAGGAGAGACATGAACTGGCTTCCTGTTATCGATCCTGTTTACAATTAGCCAATGCTTATAACTTACACTCCATTGCATTCTGCTGTATCTCCACTGGTGAATTTAGATTCCCTAATGAAGAGGCCGCACAAATTGCAGTTCATACGGTGAGAACCTATTTGAAAGAAAGTAATAGTAAAATCAAAGTGGTATTTAATGTATTTAAGGATATAGATTATGACATCTACGACAAATTATTGTCATAATATAGATACTTTATATGTACCAATAAATATGGAAGAGAAACATATACCTTTTGAAATTCATAAAAATACTGTATCATTTAATAATGACGTAAAAAAGTTATGAATGATTTGTTGGCCTAAGAAGGAGTTAATGTACTATGAATTATAAATACACCTATGAAAGCCCATTAGGAACTATGATTATGCTTGGTACATTATCATATTTAACAGATTTATTTTTTATTGATGAAGCTCATGC
>NZ_CALLVP010000003.1 GCF_938010505.1 uncultured Veillonella sp.
GTCTTCTGGTATTTCACTGATACTGTACATAGTATACCACTATTCCTACTAAAAAACATAGGAATTTGATACACAACAAAAGGTTGCCACCTCACAGGAGGAAGCAACCTTTATATTACGGGAATTTCTAATCTATATCGATTATCTATATCGAATATGACTAAAATGTATGTGCCTACATTTTATCTCCTATTTACTATTAATATTTAAGAAAACTTACTAATTTAATTGATTTCGATTATTAAAGAATGTTCTATATGCTAGCTGACAAGTTATAAAGCAAGCAATTGATATGGTAGATAAAGTCATAAAGGTTACAATCATTTGGTATTTTACAGCTTCTAACGGTGGCATCCCCGCTAAAATAAGACCTGTCATCATTCCTGGCAATGCTACAATGCCTAATGTCTTGGCACTATCCACGGTAGGCTGTAGCCCTGTCTTTATAACATCACGTACAATAGCTTTTGAAGCTTGCTTAGGTGTGCTACCTAAAGCCAATTTGATTTCCACCTCTTGTTTTCGCAGTTCAAAATTAGATAACAATTGACTATAACAAAGTCCGATAGCAATCATAGCACCACTGATAACCATACCACCAACGGGAATCACTTGATAGGCCGTAAAAGTAAGTACGCCAGTTAGTAGCAATATAGATAATGTCATCCCTGATCCTACAATGATTGCGAACCATGAAATCCATAAAACATGGGGAATTGTTTTTCCACGTTTAGCTGAGTTATAACCTGCATTTATAGCCATAAATCCTAACAATCCAATTATAAATATAGGGCTTTCAGTGCTAAAAACATAAGATAAAATAAAGCCGATAATAAAGAGCTGTACAGTAGCTCTCAAAGCACTTATAATAATATCCTTCTCCAGTTTCAACTCTTGTCGATAGGACATAATCAGGCTGATGATAACTAGTACGAATGCAAGACACAAGGATGTAGCAGATATAGTTTGAAATTGACTCATCCCAATTCCTCCTCATTAGCTAATAGACCATCCACTATAGTGATGCGGCGATTGGCCATACGCAAACTTTGTGCTTCGTTATGAGTTATAGAGATAATAGTAGTTCCCTTTTTATGAAGCTCATTAATTACATGTTCCACAATAGATGTATTCGTCGCATCTAAAGCAGAAGTAACCTCATCTAAAAGCAATATTTTAGGCTCAAATATAAGACTTCGAATAAGGCAAATTCGTTGCATTTCACCGCCAGATAATTCATCGTTACGGCGCTCAAGATACTCCATAGGCATATGAAATAAATCAAAAAGATATTCTATACGACTTATATCTGGTTCCATACCACGAATATCATAAGGAAATAAAATATTCCGTCGTACTATTTTCGCAAACAAATAAGGCCTTTGAAAACAATACCCCACTTCTTTACGATAACTTTCAGGATCTATGGTAGCTAAATCACGGCCATCATAAATAATTGCCCCCGAAGTAGGACTAATTAAATCACTACATAATTTTAAAAGTGTACTTTTACCACTCCCAGACGGACCTACAACAGTAATATAATCACCCTTATTTATAGACAGAGATACGTCACGGATAATAGATTTGTCTTTCACAACATAGGATATGTTAGATAACTCAAGCAGCGCCATAATGCCCCCTGTCGCCTTGTATTTCCCTTAAATGATCAAACAGTCACTAACTACAACTAGGAGTTTTAGTTAGTATAAAGGTGATGATTCTAATCCCCAAACTCATTCCCAAAATATAATATTAATTATATTATATTTCTAAAACACATACCACTTAAAAACAAAAAATCCCTAGTGGAAACCACTAGGGATTAATAGTCTTTGTAAAATTAAGCTTCTACAGGGTAAACGCTAACTTTACGGTTATAACGACCAGCACGTTCAAATGCTACTTTACCAGGCACAAGTGCAAATAAAGTGTCATCTTTACCGATACCTACGTTAGTACCAGGGTGGAAGTGAGTACCACGTTGACGAACGATGATGTTACCGCTCTTTACGATGGAACCATCATGGCATTTAACACCAAGACGTTTAGATTCACTGTCACGACCGTTACGAGTACTGGACACACCTTTTTTATGTGCGAACAATTGCAAATCAAAAGTAAACATTAAGTTCACCTCCTATATTTCGTGAATTTGGACAAACTCTGGATATTGACGGCTAATTTCCTCCAAACCAAGAAGCATAGTCCCCAGAATATCCTGTCCACTCTGATTAATCGTACCAGAGAGAACTATATCACATTGACCTTCGCTATTCGTATACTCCCCTTCTTGTCGAGCAATTTGGGTGAGTCCTAACATTGCCGTTGCCGATAAGGCAGACACTGCGGCACATACGATATCAAAGCCATGTTCATCATATCCTGCATGACCGGACATATGACAACCAACTATTTGACCATCACTATTCCGCTGGATTCCAATGGAAACCATAATTAAGCTTGGATAGATTCAATACGAACTTTTGTGAACGGTTGACGATGGCCTTGACGACGACGGTAGTTGGATTTAGCTTTGTATTTGAATACTAAGATTTTTTTACCTTTACCATGCTCAAGAACTGTACCTGTAACTTTTGCACCGTTTACAAGAGGAGCGCCAACTTTAACGTCGCCGTCATTCACTACAGTCAAAACTTCTTCGAATGTAACGGACTCGTCAGCAGCTGCTTCCAATTTTTCGATAGTAATTACATCGCCTTCAGCAACACGATATTGTTTACCACCAGTTTTAATAATTGCGTACATGAGAACACCTCCTTGTTATCGAACTCGCTGAATTCGGTATCCCGACCCGAACTTCGGTCGGGCGTTTAAACCTGTTTCACGCGGATTGCAAAGTTCAGTAAACCGAACTAATACTGATATAGTATATACTATTTACACTATCATGTCAAATAAAAAAACGACAGAACTCGCCTAGTTTTTAACACTTATATATACACAGAACTTTAAAATTCTCCGATAATTCCAAGGTGTTGTAAAAGTATCTTTGTACCGATGAGAATCAATACACCTCCACCTACTATATCTGCATATTTTCCAACAAATCGGCCCATAAATTTACCTAAGTAAACACCCACTAAAGATATACCAAAGGTAATAACACCAATCATCGTAGATGCTTCCCATACATTGATAGGTAAAAATGCAAAGGTCAACCCTACAGCCATCGCATCAAGGCTAGTCGCTACGGAGAGCATCATCATTTCCCAAACACCCAAGAATTGCTTATCATCGTCCTCTTCATCATCATCACTAAGTCCCTCTCTGATCATAGCGATACCTAAATAGCCAAGAAGTCCAAAGATAATCCAGTGGTCCCAATCAGCAATCACATCGATAAATTGACGACCGATGAGCCAACCAATAAGAGGCATAAAAAACTGGAACAAACCAAAAAGAAATGCCAAGGTTACCTTACGACCATTCTCACCTACGGGCATTGTCAGCCCCTTACCGATAGATACACCAAAGGCATCCATCGCTAGGCCTATACTAATTAATATAATTTCAAATACAGACACGGTACTCCTCTATAAACAAACTACATATTATTCAGTTACAGCCATCAGGGAATACCCTTCACGGCTAATTTGTGGATTTACCACAATAGAAATCTTGCGCCCTATAGACTCACCCAAATCCACGAGAACAGCCTTTGTTAAATATTGAGCTACCTCTGGATGAACTTCGATTTCTAAATCTGTTTTAATACGTCCAGATTTAAATAACTCGCGGATACGACGAACAATCTGCATATACACGGTGCGGCCTGACAACATATAGCCCGTACCACCACATTGAGGACATGTATCAAACATCAAGGTTTGTAAACCTTGGCGAGCTCGCTTTCGGGTCATCTCTACAAGGCCAAGCGAACTAATGCCGCATACAACAGTTTTCATTTTATCTAACTTAGCTTGTACCCCCAACAATTTTAACAATTCTTGTTGATGCTCTTTATCTTTCATATCGATGAAATCGACTACAATGATACCGCCAATATCGCGCAAACGCAATTGACGACAGATTTCTTTTGCCGCCTCTTTATTGACTGTGAAAGCTAAATCTTCCAGCTTATTAGACTTGCCAGTGTAATGAGCAGAGTTTACATCAAAAACGGTGAGAGCTTCAGTATGATCGATACGGATTGAACCACCAGAAGGAAGATTAATATCGCGAGAGATAAGATCTTCTAATTGAGGTTCAATGTGATTTGCTTTAAAAATCGGTGTGCTATCACGATGACGTGTCACTTTAATTTGTTGCGACGTAGGTCCATGCCCTAAGAGGTCCAGCAATCGGGATTCTCCCATATCGGAATCAACGATGATTTCCTCTACATTGCGATGCGCATAGTCCCGAACAAGACGGAACCAAAAGTCCGCATCACTATAAAGGTCAGTACCACTCTTAGCAACCTTAAAACGCTTCAACACATGTTGCCAAGTCCGCCACAGATACTCCATATCGCGACCGATTTCATCGGCACTGGCCTTAGCTGCCGCAGTACGAATGATAAAACCGCAACCTTCTTGTACATAAGGTGCTGCTAACTCTTGTAATTTTGTACGCAAGGCTTCGTCAGTAATTTTTTTAGAAATATGCATGCCTTCAGAATATGGTAATAGTACCATAAAGCGACCGGCCAAACTAACGTCTGCAGTCACGCGGGCACCTTTACCGAGCATTTCTTCTTTCACTACTTGAACAAGAATTTGTTGCCCTACAGATAGGCGTGGCAAGATTTTCTGTTCCTTCCCTTGTTGAAGGTTCAAATACGCATTTTGAGAGCCTCCAATATCAACAAAGGCCGCTTGCATACCATTCAACACATTCTTTACTGTGCCTTTGTACATATGATTTGCCATATGAGACTCATCGGTACGCTCCAAGACAAAGTCCACTAGCTGGCCTTCTTCGTCGATAACAGCCATACGAATTTCTTCGCGCATAACATTGACCAAAATTTTATGCATCTTATCCCTCCCTTCTTCGTCATCTAAATTATAATTAGTAACTAATCTCTAAAGGCGTATAGCGACCTTCTTCGTTTTCTACCATAATGGCTTTACGATGAATTTCGTTGCTAGTTGTAATAGGCCAATTATACTGATCCTTACCGAGATTCCATACTTCGCTAGGTTTAATCGTGCCTTGCGGATAAATGCCGATGCCCATTGTAAGGGTCACCATACCGTCCTTAACGGAGGCTATGATTGGTTCTTTTACAAACTCTTTTACATCAATGGTACGAGTTTTCTTAGGTGTTACCTTTTCATAAGAAATCTCCGTTGCTTCATTAAAAGGTTTGAGTAACACATCCCAATCAGGATTTTCATCTGTCACAGGACCTGTTACCTCATAGATAGCAAAGTTACAGATGGCCATCATCTTTTTCACCTTTTCAGGCATTTCTTTACCATTTAGCACTTCAAGGCCTGATGGCGCTACACGGTTTAAACGGTCCATAATGGACTCTAAGCTATCCTCTTCGAGCACATCCATATCGATATATTCAGCCGCTGCCGTTACACCTAAGGCAAGTGCAGAGGAGAAGCTAATTTTCATATGAGGGTTAAAACCTTCAGAATAAGCCATTTTAATTTCTGCTCGTCGAATCATTCGCTCTACAGCTTGAGCATAATCAAGGTGCGACAAGAATCTCAATTCTTCGCCTTTATTTAAGGCCAAACGTAACTTTTTCAACTCTGCCACCCTCCTTATAGTCAATAATAGCTGTATCCAGCTCTGGACATACATTACATCCCTTACATGGAGCTCGACGACAATCGCCTGTAAGGTTCGCTTCTACTGCTTGTTCCCATTCGCGTTTTAAGAAGGCTTTGCTTACAGTGCAATCTAAATGATCCCAAGGCAATGGCTCATCGAAATCACGGGTACGACGTGCATAGTACGCAGGATCCAATCCACAGTCAGCAAATGCTTTCAACCAAGTTTCATAGTTAAAGAACTCGGTCCAACCATCGAATTTACAACCTGCTTTCCAAGCCTCTACGAGAACTTTAGACAATCTGCGGTCCCCACGAGCAAAAGCAGCTTCCATGTAGCCAGTATAGCCATCATGGTAGTGGTAGGAAATGTTACGATTATTGATGAGGGACTTCAAGTAACGTTGTTTACGATGAATTTCCTCTACATCTTGTTGACCATACCATTGATATGGAGAATGTGTTTTTGGCACGAAAAAGGATACGCTCACCGTTACAGAACCATTTCGTTTCCCTGTAATTTCACGGTGTAAATCGAGTACCTTGTACGCAAGATCTGCAATACCAGCCAAATCTTCGTCGGTTTCTGTAGGAAGGCCCATCATAAAATATAATTTAACTGTATTCCAGCCAGATTTGAAAGCATTAGTACACGCTGCCAATAAGTCTTCTTCACTAACGCCTTTATTAATAACATCGCGCATCCGTTGCGTACCCGCTTCAGGAGCAAAGGTAAGACCACTCTTGCGCACTTGCTGTACCTTTTTCGCAATATCGATAGAGAAGCTGTCGATACGCAAGGACGGTAAGCTAACGCTAACTTGTTTATCTTTAAACTCTTCCATAAGCATATCTACAAGCTCAGGTAATTTGGAGTAGTCCGCAGAGCTTAAACTCATCAAGGAAATCTCATTGTACCCAGTATTGGCAATCGTATCTTTAGCAATTTGCAGCAAACGCTCTGGTGTTTTTTCACGGACAGGGCGATATAACATACCAGCCTGACAGAAACGACAACCACGAGTACAACCACGGAATAATTCAAGAACTGCACGGTCATGAACAATATCAAGGAATGGTACTACAGGCTTCGTAGGGTAGAAACTATTTTCTACATCTTCTACGATGCGTTTAACCACCGCTGCGGGCACCTCTTCAAAGCGCGGCGTAATAGATTTAAAATCTCCTTGTTCTGTATACTCTACATCGTATAACGCTGGACAGTAGGTACCAGGAATTTGAGCTACTTTGCGCAAGAAGCCTTCTTTCCCACCTGGGAAGCCTTTCGCTTTTTCCGCTTTGAATAGGTCGATAAACTCATCACCCCACTCTTCAGATTCCCCGAGGGATACGATATCAAAGAAATCAGCAATTGGCTCTACATTAAACGCACAGGGACCACCGCACACAAGCAATGGAAAATCCATATCACGATCTTTAGCATACATAGGAATGCCTGCTAAATCGAGCATATTTAAGATATTTGTAAAGCTCATTTCATATTGTAGAGTAAAGCCTAGAATATCAAAGTCTTTGATAGGAGTACGTGTCTCCAAAGAAAACAAAGGAATATTGCGCTTGCGCATTTCCTCTTCCATATCGTGCCACGGTGCAAATACGCGCTCTGCTACCGCATCTTCACGACGGTTTACGAGACCATACAAAATCTTGATGCCCAAATGACTCATGGCCACTTCGTACACATCGGGAAAACCTAAAGCCATAGTTACATCAACAGTACTGTGATCTTTCACGATACTATTGTATTCGCCGCCCATATAACGAGCTGGCTTTTGGACATGTTGTAACCATGACGTATCTAATTGAATCATACATCCTCCGTCTTTAATGAAAGACTTCTTTCACAATCAATCCTAGAAAGGATACTAAAATATATATTTTGTCCGCTGTCTAGCGATATTTAATAAAATACCGATGCTCAGCATATTAGTCGTTAACGCACTAACACCGTAACTAAGGAATGGCAATGGAATCCCTGTTACAGGCATAATACCAATGGTCATACCTACGTTTACGAGCACCTCAAAAGTGAACATCGTACCGATACCCGTTGCTAATAACATGCCAAAGTTGTAATTGCAAGTATATGCTACTTGAATACTGCGGTAAATAAGCATAAACAATAATAGCAATACTATAATACAACCCACAAAGCCAAATTCTTCACCTATTACAGAAAAGATAAAGTCCGTATGATTTTCTGGTAGAAAGTTTAACTGACTTTGAGTCCCATTAAAGATACCTTTGCCAAAAATCATGCCCGAACCGATGGCAATCTTAGATTGAATGATATGATAACCAGAGCCAAAGGGATCGATATCTGGATTTAAAAATACGAGAATACGTTGTTTTTGGTATTCTTTCAGTACAAACCAGCCCAAAGGCATCAAGAGTAAAGTCACGCCTGTAATAATTTTGATAAGTCTTGTTTTAATACCTGAAATAAAGAGCATGCCCACAAAAATAGCAATATATACAAGGGATGTCCCCAAGTCAGGTTGCAGGAATACGAGCAAAATCGGAATTCCTACATATAACACCGGTAAAAATAGAGATTTAAAGGTGTCTAACTTGCCAATACGAGGTTCTAGCATTTTTGCCATACAGATAATCATCAATAATTTAGAAAACTCTGAAGGCTGAATGGTAATAGGTCCCAATTGAATCCAACGCTGTGCGCCTAGTGCAGAGGTACCAACTGCCATAACTGCGATTAACATAAGCAAGGTAATCCCATAGATTATATTTCCCCATCCTTTTAGACGATGGTAATCTATAAATTGCATGCCTATAACGACGGCTATATTTGCTAAAAAGAATACAAGTTGTTTCACCACTAAGCTACCAAAACCAATAGCTTCATGATTCACATGGGTAGCACTACCAATAGCTGTAAGACCAATTCCGACAAGTAATATTGTACATATGATGATAGTCCAATCACTATCTTTCCATATTTTACGCCACATCATATCACCTATTTCAACTTGCTACGGCGCCACAAGCTTTGTTTACCTTGCACCAATAAGCGCTGTGTAGTCCAACCACCACGATTAATGTAATGAACATTGTTAGAGTCATCAAAAATAGACTCACCTACTGTTGCAAGACTTGGTATGCTATCTTGCTCCTTAGATGCTTTTTTCTTAGTTACATAAGCATCGAACTGCTTTTGTACATCGTAATCTTCCCAACAATCGCCAGTTGCTACATAATCTACAAGAGGTGCTAACATAGCTTTAAGATCGCTAGAAACGAGTTCTAACAAATGACCATCCTGCGTATACACCTGAACATCCTCGTCATAAGGAATCATGGCCCCTACATATTCAGCGCGAAGAACATCTAACATATCATATAAATTGATATTCTCTCCATCAATAGGTACCGCGTTAAAAGCAATGGCATAATCACGAATATTATGCTCCTGACATACTTGAATCATGCGCGCCCCATTACGTAAGGATACCCATAAAGGATGTGTTACTACGATACAGCGATTTACTAATTCTAAAATAGACTCTATGCCCTTTCCGATACCAGCAGGAGCATCGATTAAAATATAATCATAGTCCTCACCAAGGCGACGGACTAATTTTTTATACTTCTTACGACCTATATCTTCCCAACGCGCACTTTGGCTAGCTGGTAGGAAATCTAAGTTTTCAGCAATTGATACGATGGCATCATCCGTATAATCCTTATCTTCGCTCGCATCTAGTGCGTCGTAAATGATTTCATTTGCCACACCTAACACAAGGTCCAAGTCGCGCAATCCAAAATCCCCATCACAAAGCAATACGCGATGCCCTGCATGGCTTAAGGCTGAACCCAAGCAAGCGGTAATCGTAGTCTTACCTACGCCACCCTTACCAGATACAACGCCGATTATCTCGCCCATACTAATCCTTTCTTGGTTGCCCACTAGTTACCGTATTTTGAGGTTTTTGCCCATTATTAGCGCCTGTCCCCGCAGCGGTTTCTTTATTACCTTTACTATTTGTATCATTAGATTTCTTATTCACTGGCACATTGAAGTACGCAGCCAATATATCTCGTACGATAGGCCCCGCAGAACCAGCACCAAAGCTTCCTTGCTCAACAAGTGCGACCACTACAATTTGTGGCTTATCATACGGTGCATAGGCTACAAACCAACCGTGATCTCTGCCATGTGCATTCTCTGAAGTACCCGTTTTGCCGGCTACATCAATAGGAAATCCTTTAAATAATTCCCCTGCCGTACCACCTTCATTAGTAACGTCACGCAAGCCTTCGCGAACAAGATCCATAATATTCTTTGGTACAGGTAAAATACCGAGTTTGTCAGGACCAAAGATTTCTTTTGGCGTGCCATCCTTATTATCAACACGGCTCACCACATATGGGCGGTATTTAATGCCACCGTTTGCTACTTCACTGAGCATAACAGCCATTTGTAATGGTGTCACCAAGGTAAAAGACTGACCTATGGCCGCATCAAAGGTTTCACCTAAGTACCAATCTTCATCATACACTTTGCGTTTATAAGTAGGACTTGCCATATTACCAGAGGCCTCACCAACAAGATTGATGCCGGTCTTTTCACCAATACCAAAGTAGCCAGCATATTTTACAAGTCCTTCTATGCCAACGCGATTGCCCATTTCATAGAAGTAAACATTATCTGATTTTGCAAGAGCTTTATTAAAGTTGAGCCACCCCAATGCTTCGCCTTCTGCATTTCGTTTATCGATAAGCCAATGTTTACCACTATCAAAAATCATCTCTTCCGGAGTAACCTTTTTAAGATCTAATGCGGCCGTACCCGTGATGATCTTGAACGGAGAACCTGGCGGATATTCACCAGATATAACTTTATTATCAAAAGGATGATTTTTATCGTTATTCAGCTGATTCCACTGCGCCGTTGTAATCCCTTTAGCAAACCAGTTAGGATTAAATTCAGGTGCACTGACCATGGCCAAAATGGCACCTGTATTGGGATCCATTGCTACTACAGCAGCACCTTGAGCTGGAATGCCTTGAGCACGTAACTGTTCTAATTGGTTCTTAACCGCTTCTTCAGCAGCCTTTTGTAGATTCACATCTATAGTTAAGTGAATATTAGAACCAGGCACTGTATGTTTCCTATCCACTTCAGCCACAGGACGACCTGTAGCATCGACCTCTACTTGCTTACCACCATCGGTGCCACGCAAAATAGAATCATATATTTTTTCAAGCCCAGAACGACCTAAAATAGTACCACTACTAACAAGAGTATTCGGATCTTTCTGTTTTAGCTCTTCTAGTTCTTCTTCGCTCACTTCCCCCACATAACCAAAAAGCTGAGAAGCCATCGTTTCGTACGGATAATAGCGAAGTGGTTCTACATCTATGGTAACGCCTGGTAATTCATGACGATGCTCTTCTATGGTTGTAACTACGTCCATAGAAATATCGTTGGCGATACGAATTGGCTCATAACCGTATTTATGATCATTAACCTTTTTTGTAATATCTTCTGGCTTCATTTTTAGCAAGGCTGCCAATTTAGCAACTTCACCTTCATCTAAAGCCTTGCCTGTAGGCAAAATGGATATGGTGTACGCCGGTCTCGAACCTACGAGGATCTGACCGTTTCGATCGTACATAATACCGCGAGCAGCTGTCATGGATACCATGCGCAAGCGATTACCTTCAGCCTTAGCTTGATAATACCCACCAGACAAAATTTGCAACGTCATTAGACGCAATGCTAACACTATAAATATGCCGGCTACAATGTAAAAGAGTACATCAAAGCGACTCGTTTTTCTTCGTTTATAGAGGCCTTCAAGCACTCTTTCACCCCCTTAATCCTTACCAAATATAACCTTGTTGTTCTTCATCCTTACGCCATAGTAAACCGTGTACTATAGCACCCAACAAACCATTCCAAAACATCACAGGTAATACCATATGCCATAGATATAGCCCTAAGTGCAAATCGCCACCACTGGCTAATATCATAAAGCTACGGATAAAGCCATCTAGCAATGTACAGATAGCTACTATACCACTAGACCAATACCAGCGTTCTTCATAGATACGATGCTTTACCGCAGATAATAGATATACCACAATCACATAAGAGAATAGATGAAGCCCAAAGAAGTTAGATATCAATACATCGTGTATGATACCTCCTACAACGGCTGCTATCAAACCTATGCGACGACCTTTAAATAAAGTTACCATAACGATAATCGTCAAAATCAAATTTGGTAACCAATTTGTATGGAAAATAGCAGGCAATAATTGCGCCTGTATAAAGTAAACTAAAAATCCACAGAGGACTAGAGCTAAACGCATCATTGTTTAACGGCCCCCTTTACTCCTTCTACTTGATCTCGTTGTGTTTGAGGCACAAGTTTAGGTTCAAGTTCAGGTTTTTGTGGTGCACTTAGAGAAGACGAGGTAAGTACAAAGACCTCTTCTAAACGGTGGAAATCCACACTTGGTGTTACCACTGCATTTTTTACAAAACCTTCCGTATCATTTTCAATGGATTGCACATTACCGACAGGCAATCCTTTCGGATAGATGCCGCCATAACCGGAGGTGATCAACTTATCCCCTACCAATACGTCACCATCGCGTGCAATATTTACCATAGATGGTGTGCGAGGTGTGTTGCCATTCCCTTTCACAACGCCAGACAAGCGGGACTCAGGTCGCTGTACAAGAATTCCTACTGCGCTACGTGGGTCGAGAATAGTTTGAACACGCGCAGAGTGTGGGTACACATCCGTGATAAAGCCAACGACACCACTAGGTACAACAACAGCCATGTTAACTGCCATTCCTTCTTCACTACCTTTATCAATGGTAAAAGTATTGGTCCAAGTACCATAGTCCTTTGTAATGATACCCGCTAAGGTCATGGAAAATTCTGGATGATTACTCTTATAGTTTAAAAGTTGACGAAGGCGAATATTTTCTGCCACTACTTCATCGTAGTTAACCACCTTTTGCTCTAATGTAGCTTTACGAGCTTCTTCTTCTTCACTTTCAAGAGTAGAAAAGATAGCATTATTAAGCACTGTGAAGCTAGTTTGAACGCCATCTAATAAACGAGCTGAACCATAAGCAAAAGGCGTCGTAATCCCTTCAAGAGTAACTGTAACAAAGGGAATACTAGTTCGTTGCTTCCATGCGAAGCCGAGTAATGCCAATAGGATACAACCAATGACAACGATGATAATTAACTTTTTATCTGACTGTATCATGCTAATCTCGGCCCTTTCTATTCTTAGAATTTACAATAAAACGCGATAAGCTCACTAAATCAGATGAGGCCCCATTAAGGCCTACCACAACTTTTGTTTCAGGTGCTTCAGGAACATGAACAGGTACCCCTAATTCAGTACCAATCCGGTCCGCTAAACCAGATAGTCTTGCTGTACCGCCAGTAAGACATATGCCATGTTGCATAATATCAGCCACGATTTCTGGTGCAGTAGCACGAATCATTTGCTTAACCTCATCCAAGAGCCCTATCAAACATTCATTTATAACTTGGTACACTTCAGATTGATGAATCACACAACGTCTACCTAAACCGTTCATCATATCGCGCCCTTGAAAGGCATACTCTGCATCCTCTAAAGGAGCGACAGCTGTTCCTAATGTATGCTTAATATCTATTATAGTTTCATCAGATACGATAATGCCAAAACACTCACGCACATAGCGCAATAAGGCATTATTAATATCAGAACCACCAAAACGAATTGTTTTGCTATCCACGATACCACCTAAAGAAACAATCCCCATATCAATAGTGCCACCGCCGATATCAATGACCATAGATCCTTGCGCTTCAAAGATAGGCACACCACAACCAATAGCAGCCGCCACAGGTCGTTCGATAAGAAATACCTCTCTAGCACCAGCTTGAATAACGGCATCCATCATGGCTCTTTGCTCAACATCGGTCATACCACAGGGAACACCTACGACAACACGAGCTCGACGCAACGCATTAGATACCTTATTAAGAAAATAGCTCAGCATAGTATGCATAACGCGATAGTCCACGATAAATCCATCCTTTAAGGGTGTTAAAGGACGCCACAAATCAGGCATA
The DNA here is from genome assembly GCF_938010505.1 of uncultured Veillonella sp. Classification (GTDB taxonomy): domain Bacteria; phylum Bacillota; class Negativicutes; order Veillonellales; family Veillonellaceae; genus Veillonella. The sequence continues at coordinate 13,891 of NZ_CALLVP010000003.1, forward strand.
CGCAATACAAGGCGCGCCGCTTCATCTCCAACGGCTACCACTTTTTCTTGTTTTGTATCAGTTGCTATAATCGATGGTTCGCTTATAACGGTTCCTCGCGTCCCCCCCATGAGGCGCGTTTGTATGGAACCAATATCTATACTTACATCTCTTCCTAGAGTAGGTAAAATGGAACTCATAGTAATTTCTCCTTCATTACATCATCATTCCATTTTACCATATATAAAGCGACTTTTTCCATTGATATGAACGCTTTCCTTTCTGTTAAAAACACTGATAATGCATAGGTCATGTACTCATAAGTCATACATAAAACATTTATAACTTCATCCATAAAATGTTTATAACTTCATACATAAAGTCTCATATAAAATAGTAAAAAGCACTCATTAAAAATGATATATCACCTTCCCTTTACTAATATCCAGCAAAGTGGAATTCCTATCAAAACAAGTGCTTTTTGTTAATCCTATTCAGTTTAATTTCTATTCAATCTATTTTTTATTCAGTTTATTTATGTTCAATTTATTTTCTATCCAACGTAAATTCTAATCAACTCAATTTGCCAATTTCGCTGAGACTCGTAAATTCGTTGTCCCCTATAACGATATGATCAAGTACGGGGATTCCCATAAATTGACCTGCACTGACAAATAGTTTCGTAAGCCGTATGTCTTCATCGCTAGGCCTACTATCACCTGAGGGATGGTTATGAATTAGAATTATAGCCGCCGCATTGCAGGCTATAGCCTTTTTAAATACGGCCCTTTGCTCTACGAGACTCGATACAAGTCCACCATTAGAGATATGTTCCAATTGGATAAGCTTGTTCCGAGATGTTAGCATAGCAGCCCACACATGCTCCACATCTTCGTGGCGCAGTCGCTCCATCACATATTGGGCTATGACAAAGGGTTGTGAAAAATCTTCATAAGTCTCTTTAATCTTTAGTTCCCCTAATCTCCGCCCCATTTCAAGAGCTGCACATAGAGTCACCGCTTTATCTGTACCAATCCCCTTAATTTTTATTAAGTCATCTACGGTCATTCGATTGAGACCATATACGCCATCATCAAAGGATTGTACAATATCACTTGCCAAAGAAATCG
>NZ_CALLVP010000004.1 GCF_938010505.1 uncultured Veillonella sp.
ACGCGGGACACCCTGATTAAAAGTCAGGTGCTCTGCCAACTGAGCTAGTGAGTCAAATGGCTCCTCGAGTAGGACTCGAACCTACGACCGATCGGTTAACAGCCGATTGCTCTACCGACTGAGCTATCGAGGAATGGTACGATTGTTATTATATGTTAGATTAATTATAAAAGCAAGCATTTTTTTTATAATACTATATTTTAGCCATTGTTTATTATGACTAAAAGACATAACTTTATAGATAAAATTAGTTATTAGAAATTTTGATAAGGAAGTCATTAAAATTAATAAAATCTATAGAGTTTGTTAAGTATAGATATTTACTGTGTTCTTAAGGGATTTTATAACTGCATATGAATGGGACTTAGCAATATAAGTATATTGAAGATAATCGGTATACATATGCATTAAAGAAAAGTTTAAAAGATTTAGTTGAAAAGTAGTATCAGTTAAGAGGAAAGCGTATTTATCTTATTAGATATGGTCTGTGTTTGTGGGTAATTATAAACTAAATCTATATATTAGAAAGAAGCTAAAGATATAAGATGTAAAAATCTTATTATGCATGATAAACTATGACTTTTATCACATTATGAACTGTCTTTCATCATTGGAGAACAGATTATATATAACCTATTGAAAAGCCGAAATATATACAATAATATTCATGAAAATAATTCTCAAAAACCTGCAAAGCATTGAGAAAACTGTATAGTTAAAGCGTTGAAAGGCTGTATGTTGTGTGTTACGATTGATGCATAGAGTAAATCTCAATGTGTATGAGTTTTATTTATCTCATATGCTTTGAGAATTAAAAGTTATCTCACGGTATTAGAATTAATATTCACTTATTTCCTGAGGAGGGATTATCTTGCGCGAGATTCAAGTATCTGAAATTACAAAAACAATCCGTCAATTATGTATGGATGCAGCTTATCATTTGCCAAAAGACATCTATGAAGGCTTGAAAAAAGGTCGTGAAACAGAAAAGTCTCCAGTAGGTCGTATCGTTCTTGATCAACTCATCGAAAATGCAGAAATTGCTGATGCTGAAGATCGTCCATACTGCCAAGATACTGGTATGACAATGGTATTCTTAAAAGTAGGTCAAGACGTTCATTTTGTTGGTGGCGATCTTACTGAAGCTATCAATGAAGGCGTTGCAGCTGGTTACATCGAAGGTTACCTTCGTAAATCTGTTGTAGGTGAGCCATTGTTCAACCGTAAAAACACTCAAAACAATACTCCAGCTATCATCTACACTGAAATCGTTCCTGGCGATAAAGTAGATATTCAAGTAGAGCTTAAAGGTTTCGGTTCCGAAAACAAATCTGGCGTAGCTATGCTTGTTCCTGCTGATGGCGTTGAAGGCGTTAAAAATGCAGTTCTTGAAATCGTTAAAAAAGCTGGCCCTAACCCTTGCCCTCCAATCGTACTTGGCGTAGGTATTGGTGGTACTATGGACCAAGCAGCTGTTATGTCCAAAAAAGCTTTGCTTCGCGACATTAGCGTACCTCACAAAGATGCAGACTATGCAAAACTAGAAGAAGAAATCATGGAAATGGTTAACAAAACTGGTATTGGACCTCAATTGGGCGGTACTACAACTTGTATCGGTGTAAACATCGAATGGGGTGCTACTCATATCGCTGGTCTTCCTGTTGCTGTTACTATCATGTGCCATGCTGCTCGTCATGCTCACGTAGAACTTTAATCGATAGGAGGTAAAAACTATGTCTGAAACAATTCGCATTAATACTGAAGAATATAATGAAGAATTTTCCCGTAAATTAAAAGTTGGTGATAGCGTTCTTATCACTGGCAAAATTTACTCCGCTCGTGACGCTGCTCATAAAGTTATGACTGAAGCATTAGCACGTGGCGAACAATTACCAATCGATTGGACAAACAAATTCGTTTACTATCTTGGCCCAACACCTGCAAAACCTGGTGACCCAATTGGTTCTGCTGGTCCTACAACTTCCGGCCGTATGGATGCTTATACACCAACAATGCTTGATCAAGGTATCAAAGGCATGATCGGTAAAGGCTCCCGTAAACCAGAAGTAGTTGAATCCATGAAGAAAAATGGTTGCACATACTTTGCAGCAGTTGGTGGCGCTGCAGCATTGATTGCAAAATCCATCAAAAAATACGAAGTACTTGCTTATGGTGAACTTGGTCCAGAAGCTTTGGCTGAATTGACTGTTGAAGACTTCCCTTGTATCGTAGTTGGCGATACTGAAGGTAACAACTTCTACGAAGAAGGCCAAAAACCTTACAGAAAAATCTAATATCACCATTGAGTGATTAAAAGAGGCTTGCATTAGCAAGCCTCTTTTTTTGCCCTATTTCTTTTATTGTTGTCCTCAATTAAAAATCTTTCATTTAAATTTATAGATTTGATGACGAAATTGATGTTTATTAGTATGATAGTATTATAAGAGTTTATTTTAATAGTTTATAAGCTGTAATCATGAGATGTTCACTAGTTACGTGTAGAGTATAGTCTACCGATTATGTCTATTTTGTGATAATATACATATAGATTTTATACATTCAAAGTGAGTGAGGCGATAACATGACTTCTGTAGAAACTATTCGTCAGTCAGTTCGCACCGCGATGGCTGAATTATTAGATATAGCAAAGGTTCGCGAAGGTCAATTATTTGTTGTGGGTTGCTCCACTAGCGAAATTGTAGGTAAAAAAATCGGTACTGACTCCCACCTTGATGTGGCTCAGGTCGTATTTGATGAAATATATATAGCTGTTAAGGCTAAAGGCCTCAACTTGGCTGTTCAATGTTGTGAACATATTAATCGTGCTCTTGTTATGGAGCGTAGTGCGATGACATGGGAGGAGGAAGTTAACGTTATTCCTCAGCGTCATGCAGGTGGTGCTATGGCTGTGATGGCGTACGAACGTTTTGATGATCCTGTGATGGTTGAGTTTATTAAAGCCGATGCAGGTATTGACATTGGAGATACATTTATTGGTATGCATATGAAACATGTTGCAGTGCCTGTACGTCTTTGTGTGAAAGAAATTGGGAAAGCGCATGTAACCGCTTGTCGTGTTCGTCCGAAGAGCATTGGCGGTGAGCGTGCTGTATATAATGAAGCGTTGATGTAGGGGGATAGTATGTCAAACCTAATACCGTATTTTGTATTAGCCGTCGTGGCATTGGGATTTTTTGCTGTTTGCTACGCTGTTTTCAGCGGTGGTGATGGTGAAAGTAAGGTAAAAGAAAAATCCTATAAAAACTTAAGTGATGAAAATAGTCATAAAGAGTATAATGATGCTTTATTTGCAACGGAGTTGAAGGAGGGTGATGTAACAATCACTCATGCGGGTGGTACTAATGTGTATACCGCATCAATTCCGGATACAGTTGAAACTAAGGTTAGTGAAGAAAGTGAAATTGCGGAACCTTTAGTAGCTCCTACAGATACTTCTTATAATAGAAGAAGTACTTTGAAGTCTCGTTCACACCACGCTTCAACGGGATATGCATTAGCATTAGATCCGAGTCATGAGGTACGAGCTGAAGATGAAAATAAGACTTCTGAGAATAATGTTGCTAATTTCACAGATGCTGACAGTAATTATGATGAAACTGTAGAACTTGAAACGGCCAGTGTTGATAGTAATACGCCTGAATCTGCTTCCATTATGGATGAAACCATTGTGATGACAGCCGTATCAGATCTTAAGCGAGCTAATCAAGCTAATCAAGGTGTTACTCCGTTGGTGGATAAAACTATCGTCCTTGATGTCGTTACAGATGAACTTGTCAATAACGCTAACTCTGTTGAAGATACAATTGCTATGGGTGAATCTGTGGAAGCCTTTGAAGCTGATGAAGCGGATAGCATAGATGCTACGCAGATGATAGGTGGTGCAAATGAAATACAAACCGCGGAAGGGCCATCGGTATTAGATGAAACGCGTTTGTTTGATGCCTCTGAAATTGAAGCAAAATTGGCGGCAACAAGTTTAGCTGAAGAGGAGGAACCGCATGGTCAATGGGCAAAAACGGCACATGAAGATAAATGCGTTGAGCTGGCTATAGCGCCATTTGTTCATTCCTTTGGGGTACTACATGGCGACACACAACACTATGTAGAATCTATTACAAGAGATGCTTTAGCGGCTCTCAATATTACAAAAATTGTTGAAGTGAATGTATTACTAGAGAATATTGTTATTCAAGAAGCGTTGATGAGTATGCAAAAGGCATATGCCGCTACAAATACGGAGTGGATGAAGTCCGCTGCGTTAGGTGCTTTTCTAGATGTGGTTCAATCTCCTAAATCTAGTACGCCATACCTCGTAGCTTTTGATGCATTACGTGTATTACCTCATTTAACATTAGGTCACTTTCAAGTTATGGCCTTAACATTATTGTTACAATATTCTAGAAACTCTAATAACTATGGATTGATTCACTTCCAACATTATGTGGAAAAATATATTGAGCCATTTATCTCTGATTTGCCTCGAAATGATTCTTTCTATCGCCAGCTGGACTACTTACGCTGTACGCAAGAAGAACAAGAACCTATCACTTTATGTCAAGTGTTGTCTAATTCATACCCGTTTGTATTCAACTATCGTGGTTTCTCTAAGGAAGAACTCTTCCGTGCTACAGACGGTCGTGGTGTAGATCCACGTTATGTGGTGCGTAGCTTGAACTCCAATCTTTATAAACTAGCCTTGGTAGATGAGTCTTTGGCACCACAATTTTTTAGACAAACACGAATTTCTAATGCTATGGTTCAACGTGATCTTTTAGCTTTGATGAAGAGCAAACCTACTGCTTTCAGGGGACAAGAGGCGCGTGATATTATGGATGACATTTCACCAGTTTTATTGGACTTGGCTGATGTCTTCGATAGCACGCCAATGTCTAAAATTAGCTTAACATTGTTAGGCCTTTACTTAGGCCGTGCTCATGTGAAAGCAACCATTGGTGAAGAATTTGATTTGTCTCATTGGTTCTAATTTATGATTTTAAGCACTATATAGTTTCAAAAATTGGATTATATAGTTATTAATATAGGTATATACTTAAAAACGTTATATAGCTTATGTGTTATGTAATAAAAAAGTCTCTCAAGATTATCTTGAGAGACTTTTTAGTTTGTTAAATTTAATAGCTATTAAGTGTTAGAAGGTGTTGAAGCCGAATTCTTCAATGTCTTCAATGTTTTTAATTGTTACGGTGCGACCTGTAATATCAATGAGACCTTCATCGCGAAGACGACCTAGTTCACGGCTAAGAGCTGTGCGAGATACATTGAGGACCTCAGCCATTTGCTCGCGGTTGTGGGGTAATTGAATTGTGTTAGAATGTTGACGTTTATAAATATCTGTTAAGTACGCAAAAATCTTTTCGCGCATCCCTTTTAATGTGAGGTAATGGACTTTTCTGGTTAATAGAATTGCTTTTTCAGATAAATCCTCTAATAGATTAGATAGGATTTTAGTTTGGCATTGATGACAATCCGGTAATGTTTTAATAAAGGTTTCAAGCGGAATAAACATAATTTTAGTTGCTTTTGTTGCTTTAATGGTAGCAGGCCATAAAGGCTGTTTGCTAAATAGTAGTGCTTCTCCAAAAATATCTGATTGCTCTAAGTTTGCCATAATAACCCGTTGCCCCATTACATTTTCACGAGTCAGTAAAGCGCTGCCTTCAAGGATGACACCAATACCCTCCATAGGATCTCCAGCGAGGGCTATAAAATCATTTTTTTGGTAACTGTGGATGATAACTTTGGCATTATTTAAATAGCTACGCAGCTCTGGCTCTCCTAATGTATTGAATAAAGGACATTTCACGAGGGTGGGCATATATTGATTAATGATATCGTTTGAAAGTATTTGTTTCATAAGCACCTCCGGTGTGATAAAGTCTATAGCAATTAAAAATGATTATTGTATAATAAAAGTATAAGACTAAATGGTCTACTTGTTCCATAAGGGAAGTCAGGAAAATTTTTGAAAAAGTTTTTATTTGTTGCTCAAGCTACAGAAATTGTATCATCTTTACGTTATACTTTCAAATGTAATCAATCAGACAACTGATAAAACATCAGTGTAATGTATAGGTTTTATATTATCTAGCTTGACTGCGAGGAAGTCTCGCAAAGGAGGATTTTAAATGAGTATGTTCTGTTATCAATGCGAACAATCTGCAGCACCAGGTGGCTGTACTGTACAAGGTGTATGTGGTAAAACTGCACCAGTTGCTAACTTACAAGACGAATTAACTGCTGCCTTAGTTGGCTTGGCTCGCGCTTTAGACGTAAAGGGTCATACTAAAGAAGGTATCGATTATATTATGCGCGGTTTGTTCATGTGTGTAACAAACGTAAACTTCTCTGAAGACCGCGTTCAAGAATTCATTGACGAAGTGAATGCTTACCATGCAAAAGTGGACAGCGCTCAACAAAACTTTGATTGGGAACAATTGTGGAAAGGTGAAGAAGACATCGTATCCCTTCGTTCCACATTATTGTTAGGTATGCGCGGTATGGCTGCATACGCATGGCATGCTGCTCGCCTTGGCTTTCACGATGCTGATGTTGACGCTTGGTTCGTTAAAGGTATGGTAGAATTCGCTAAAGATCACAGCGCTGAAGAATGGCTTGATCTTTTGATGGAATTCGGTCATATAAACTTGAAATGTATGGCTGTTCTTGATAAAGCTAATACTGAAACATATGGTACACCTGTACCAACTACAGTTCCTTTGACTGTAGAACCAGGTCCTTTCATCGTTGTAACTGGTCATGACCTTCATGACTTGAAACAATTATTGGAACAAACTGATGGTAAAGGTGTAAATATCTATACTCACGGTGAAATGTTGCCTTGCCACGCTTATCCTGAATTGAAGAAACATCCTCAATTGAAAGGTAATTTCGGTACAGCATGGCAAAACCAACAAAAAGAATTTGTTGATGTTCCTGGCGCATTCTTGTTCACTACAAACTGCATTATGCCACCAAAAGAAAACTACAAAGCTAATATCTTCACTACAGATATGGTAGGTTTCGATGGCTGTGCACATATCGAAGAAAAAGAAGATGGTACTAAAGACTTCTCCGCAGTTATCAACCGTGCTATCGAATTGGGCGGCTACAAAGAAGCTCAAGAATTCACTGGTATCAACGGTGGTCATGAAGTAACTACTGGTTTCGGTCATGGTACAGTATTGGGTATTGCAGATAAAGTAATTGATGCTGTGAAAGCTGGCGCAATCAAACACTTCTTCTTGGTAGGTGGTTGTGATGGTGCTAAAGTAGGCCGTAACTACTACACTGAATTCGTTAAACAAACTCCAGATGATACTGTAGTATTGACATTGGCTTGTGGTAAATTCCGTTTCAACGATATGAACATCGGCGAAATCGGTGGTATCCCTCGTATCCTTGATATGGGTCAATGTAACGATGCTTACTCTGCTATTCAAGTAGCAGTAGCTTTAGCTGGTGCATTTGAATGTGATGTAAACGACTTGCCATTGACATTGGTATTGTCCTGGTACGAACAAAAAGCAGTATGTATCTTGTTAACATTGTTGGCTTTGGGTATCCGTAACATTTACATCGGACCTTCCTTGCCTAAATTCTTCTCCAGCAATGTATTGAACATTTTGGTAGAAAAATTCCAATTACATCCAATTACAACTCCAGAAGCTGACATGAAAGCTATCTTGGGCTAATAGGATCTATTAATCTGTTAACCACAGTCCTATGTCCCCTCTCTTTTATGATTTAGGACTGTTGTTATAAATAACGCACCTTGGGTTCGCCTAAGGTGCGTTTTTTTTGCTATTTTTGTGAAAGCTATCTGTTAGATTTTGTATATTGATGGGGCCCGACATTATTACGACAACTAGATTACTAATGGGCACCACCTATCTCATGCCTCCATACGACGCGTAAGTCGGCCCTCAATAGGTGGTGCCCATTAGTAAAACGTTTGAGGAACATAAGTCCCATCAATATATTACTCCTTTGGATAGCTTTCTCATAAATAGTAGTTGGAGAGGGGAGTGGTGCAATGGTTGCCTCGACGCGTTTCGGTCCTCAATAGGTTGTGCCCGTTGGTAAAAGGTTAGTAGAAAATTAGTTCCATCAATATACAAACTTTTAGAACAGCGTTCACAAGAACAATAGTCCTCTGTAGGAAAACAAATATGTCTCTAATGTGCATATAGACATTTATCAATATTGATTGTTATACTATAGGTAAGTAAGAACTTTCTCACATTATTTGTGTGTATGTAGAGGCATATATGAATAGTATTTTTGATATTATAGGACCTATCATGATTGGTCCGTCTAGTTCGCATACAGCGGGGGCTGCTCGGCTAGGTAAGATGGCGCGTTGTATTTTTCGTTCTACTCCTAAAAAGGTAGATTTAACTTTATATGGATCTTTTGCAAAAACATACAAAGGTCATGGTACGGATCGTGCCTTGATTGGTGGTCTATTGGGTTATAAAGAAGATGATAAAAATATTCGCATTGCTCATGAAATAGCGAAAAAAGAGGAGATGGAGTTTGCTTTCATCGAGTCTCCTTTAGATGTAGGCCATCCGAATGTGGTGCGTTTTGATATGTATGATGACCATAACCGCCATATGACTGTTATTGGTCGCTCTCTCGGTGGTGGTCAGATTATGATTACCGAAGTAGATGGAAATGATATGTCCATTACAGGTGATGAGTTTACGCTCGTTGTGTTCCATGAGGATAGACCTGGTGCGATTTCTCTTGTTAGTCAAGCATTGAGCGAGTCTGATATTAATATTGCTACGATGCGCGTATTCCGTAAGGGCAAGCACAAGGATGCGGTTATGGTTATTACTACGGATACAGTAGTAAATCCTATTACGGTTCAGTTTATGCGCGAGTGTCCAGGGATTCAAGATGTTATGACCTTTGAAGCGTTATAGGAGAGCGAATAATGAGTTATGCATATGATACAATTGCAGATATTATTCGCCTAGCTGAGGAAAATAATATTTCCTTTGGCGATGTAGTACTGCGCTATGAATTAGAAAATTATGATCGCAATGAAGAAGCGGTTATTCGAGAAATAGAGAATCGTTTAGATATTTTTGAAAGCTCCATTCAAGACGGTATAGCTTATACGGAAAAAACGGCTTCTGGTATGTCGGGTGGTCAAGCAGCACAGCTTAATGGTCAAGCGCCGCGTTTTATGAGTGACATCGCATATAAGGCGATGACGTATGCTATTGCCGTAAACGAGGCTAATGCAAAGATGTTCCGCATTGTTGCTTGTCCTACGGCTGGCTCTTGTGGTGTTATGCCTGGTGCTGTGAAAGCAGTGGCTGATCACTACCAATTAGATAGAGCCACAGTTGTAAAAGGCTTCTTAGCTGCGTCCGGTATTGGCAATGTTGTGGCAAATCGCGCTTGTGTTGCTGGTGCTGTTGGTGGTTGCCAAGCCGAAATCGGTACAGCGGCGTGTATGGCAGCAGGGGCTATCGTCGAAATGATGGGTGGATCACCACGTCAAGTAGGTCATGCCATCGCATTGTGCATGAAAAATCTATTGGGGCTTGCTTGTGATCCGGTGGCGGGACTCGTAGAGGTACCATGTGTTAAACGTAATGGCTTCTATGCAGTTCATGCTATTACTGCATCTGAAATGGCGTTAATGAATATTGAAAGTCAAATTCCACCAGATGAAGTCATCGAAGCGATGAATAATATAGGTCGCGCTATGCCGGCAGCATTGCGTGAAACAAGTGATGGCGGTCTTGCGGTAACACCGACAGGTACAGCTATTGCGGAAAGAGTGCAATCCTTATAAGGATTGCACTTTTTTCATGCTTTCATTTGTAGTAAAATAAAAGTTAGACTAGTTCAGAAAGGAGCGTGTATGATGGAACAAGCAAATCGAATATTGACCGTATTAGAAGAAGCCGGTCATGAAGCCTATATCATAGGCGGCGCTGTGCGCGATATTTTGATGCATCAAAAGCCACATGACTTCGATATTGTGACGTCTGCACGTCCCGATACTGTCATTGATATTCTCCGTGGTCATAATATTCAAACGACAGACCTCGTAGGTAAATCTTTTGGCGTAGTGGTAGCTACATTAGAGGGAAAGCAATACGAAATTGCTACATATAGAACAGAGCGATATGGCGCAGATAGCCATCGCCCTGAAGAAATTATCTATGCCGATACCTTAGAAGAAGATGTATTGCGTCGTGACTTTACTGTCAACGGTATGGCTATGAACCGCTTTGGTGAGGTTATCGACCTCGTAGGCGGACGCCGAGATATTAAACATAAGACGTTACGCACCATTGGTAATGCGCAGGAACGTTTTGAAGAAGATGCATTGCGATTATTTAGAGCGTGCCGCTTTGTGGCGAAGTTGGATTTCTTGCCGAGTAAAGATCTATTAGAGGCTATGCCTAAGGCCTTTCATCGCGTCTCTGGTTTATCCTTGGAGCGGGTGCGCAACGAAATTAATCGTCTCATGTTAGAGCCTGCTGTGGCAAAGGGTCTTGATGTCCTTGTTCAATCCCGTTTGGCAGAATGCTCTTGTCGCGTTGTAGAAAATGGTGTGGCTCGCGAGGTTCCTATCTTGCCCGAACTATATCATCTCGTGAATTTGCCCCAAGAAAAGGACTTTCACGAATTCGATGGCTGGTACCATACATTAGCTGTTGTGTCCCATACGGAACCGGATTTGGTGCTGCGTTGGGGTGCTTTATTACATGATGTGGCAAAGGGAATGCCTGCGGTACGAGCTGTTATCAATGGTCGCCTCACAGATCGTGGTCATGATACACTAGGAGCGGAGATGACAGAAACGTTATTAACACGTCTAGGATATCCGAAGGCCTTTGTGCAACGAGTGGCGTGGATTGTGAAAAACCACATGCGCTTTCACTATTTCGTACAAAATGGCGATGCAAACGAGAAAAAATGGCTTCGTAAGGAAGCTCGCAGTGGCAAGTTCCGAGATAGCCAAATCATGCGCACTGCCTGGGAGCAATTAGCTAAGGTTTGTGCTGCCGATGTGTTAGGCTGTGGGAAACCTTACTCATCTACAGATGGAACGTTAGCCTTTGGCGAATGTATGGCAGATCTTAGTTTAGAGATGCCTGTACATACAAAGGATCTAAATTATGACGAACGAGTGATTAAACTCGCAGGGAAGCAAGTGGGGGAAGGATTGCAGTATTTATTGGGTCAGGTACAGAATGGGGTTGTTCCTAATGAACCAGATGCGCTATATGACGCATTAGACCATAAGTTACGCCGTCCAGTGGAGAAATGATGAATTTACTAAATAAAGCGTTGCGACGCATGAGTGGTTGGAGTCGTACCACCTGGTGTCTCGCCATTCTCATGACCGTTGCCTTAGTCCTCATAGGACGTTTGGCACAATTGCAGGTCTTCGATACGTTTGACCTAGAGAAGAAAAACTTATTACAAGTTCAGGTGGATAGAAAATTACAATCGCCGCGTGGTACAATCTATGACCGTAATGGTAAGCCTTTGGCGATGAGTGTGGTTACAAAATCCTTGTATGCGGATCCAAAGATGATTAAACAGTCTCCTCAAGAGATTGCGGAACTCATTTCGCCGCATGTAACCATGTCAAAAGAAAATATCGTAAAAGCTCTACAAGAGGACACTGCATTTGTGTGGATTAATCGCATGATGGATGCAGACAAGTCTAAGGCGGTGGCACAAGTCATTAAGGATAACAATATAGTGGGACTTAACTTTGTTGAGGAGTCTAAGCGTTACTATCCAAATGGCGTACTTGCAGCTCAAATATTAGGTTTTGTTGGTACCGATGATAAGGGCCTCGATGGACTTGAAATGGTCCTTGACGATGAGTTAAAGGGTGGTGTACAGCAAGAAATCGTTGCCACAGACAACAAAGGTAATGCTATATTTGGTTCTGTATTGTCTAAGTTCTTACCTGATAAGGGTAAAAGCGTAACTTTAACGATTGATGCGACCATCCAATTTATTGCAGAACGAGCTCTTGATAAGGCGATGGCTGATACGGGGGCCAAACATGCGAGCGTTATCGTTATGGATCCTAAGACTGGTGAAATTCTTGCGATGGCAAATCGTCCAAGTTACGATCCTAACAATTATAACCAAAGTGGGGAAGAGGCTTTCAAAAATATCGCTGTTACTAATCTATATGAACCAGGTTCTACATTTAAACCAATCGTTGCATCTGCGGCTCTTGCATCAGGAAAGTGGAAATTAGAAACAGTGTACAATGATAAAGGGGCCTTTGTAGCGAATGGGCATGTGATGAGAAACTGGAATGGTGAAGGTTATGGACCAGTTCGATTGCTAGATATCTTGAAGTATTCTATCAATACAGGTATGGCAGAAATTGGTACATTAACTGGTGCTGATATTCTATCTAAATACGTGCGCGATTATGGATTCGGTTCTGAAACAGGCATTGAATTACCTGGTGAAGGTGCAGGTATCTTATATAATCCAGAGGATATGAGTAAACTAGACGTAGCGACTATGTCTATCGGTCAAGGTATTGCGGTGACCCCACTACAAATGGTACGTGCCTTTGGTGCCCTTGCTAATGGTGGTTCTATGATGCGTCCGCATATTATCAAGTCTTATAGCAATGCTCAAGGAGAAGTAACAAGTACTACCGAAAATACTGTAGTAGGTCAACCAGTGCCAGAGGAAACAGCAAAAACTATTGTAGATATCTTGGAGAAAGAGGTGTCTGAAGGTGGCGGTAACAAAGCGATGGTAGAAGGCTATCACTTTGGTGGTAAAACTGGTACGGCGGAAAAATTAGATACTAAACGCGGTGGCTATTTAGATGGTCAATACATTGCATCCTTTATCGGTTTTGGTCCTGTAGAAGATCCAAAATTTGTGGTTCTTGTAGTCATTGACGATCCGCAAAAAGGTTCTATTTATGGTGGTCAAATTGCAGCGCCAGTATTTAAGGATATTGTGTTTCAACTTGTACGCTACTACCAATTGAGTCCATATGTTAAGGAAACTACTTCTGTAGCGGCTAAACCTACCAATACATTGCCAGAACCGACTCCGTCTAGCGATGGTTCTGTAACATTGCCTAACTTTACGGGCTTTACCTATGGTGAGGTGCGCGACTGGTTACATAAGGCTGGTCTTGCGTTTAAACCTGATGGAACGGGTATTGCCGTTTCTCAAGATGAAAGTGGAGGCACTACTGTTACCGCCGGAACGGCAATTACAGTTCACTTTAGTAGATAATTAGAAATTATAGACAGTTCGTTATATAATAGAATAAGAGACTTAGGTGCCTCTCGGGAGGCACCTTTTTTATAAATAGTTTGAATGAATGGAGATACTTATGATCGAATTACGCGGTAAAGCAGTAGCAGATGCTCACAAGGCGATTTTACAAGAAAAAGTTGCAGCAGTAGGCAACTCTGTGATTACTATGGCAGTATTACTCGTTGGTGAAGACCACGGCGCTCATATGTATGCTACATTTATGGAAAAAACAGCTAAGAACTTTGGTTATGGTTTTGTGCTAAAGCAATTACCTGAAACGGCAACGCAAGATGAAGTCCTGGCGGCCTTGCAAGAATTAAATAGTGATGCATCTGTTCATGGGATTTTGCCGTTAATGCCAATGCCTAAACACATTGATACAGAAGCCCTTATCGATATGCTAGATCCTAAAAAAGATATTGATGGTCTTACAACATATAACATCGGTTTAGTAACGGCTGGTAAGGGGGGCTTTGCTCCTTGTACCGCCAAGGCTTGTATGGCTATTTTAAAACACTATGATATTCCTGTAGAAGGAAAACATGTGGCTGTAGTCGGCCGTAGCCAAGTTATCGGCAAACCTGTAGCTCTTATGGCTTTAGGTGCGAATGGTACGGTAACGATTTGTCACTCTAGAACCCCTGATTTGGCAGAGCAAGTAAAGCGTGGTGATATCGTTATTGCCGCGGCTGGTCGTGCTCATATGATTACGTCTGATATGATTAAGCCTGGTGCAGTTGTTATCGATGTAGGCATCAATGAACTAGATGGCAAAACTGTAGGTGATGTTGATTATGATGCGGTAAAAGATATTGCATCTGCCATTACCCCTGTACCAGGAGGCGTTGGATCAGTCACTACAAC
Source organism: uncultured Veillonella sp. (assembly GCF_938010505.1). Lineage (GTDB taxonomy): Bacteria > Bacillota > Negativicutes > Veillonellales > Veillonellaceae > Veillonella. The sequence continues at coordinate 14,200 of NZ_CALLVP010000004.1, forward strand.
AATGATGCTTGAAGCTGTGTACGAGGCATATCATGCATGAGATGTCTATAGCAGAAGGCATTCTTGATGTAGCACTCGATACTTTGCGTCAGCACGATGCGACAGTCATTCATTCGATTCAATTAGATTTGGGCCTAATGAGTGGGGTTGAGCCTGATTCATTGCTTTTTTGTTGGGAAGCCGTTACAAAGGGAACTCCTGCGGAAGGCTCACACATTGAAATCAACACAATTCCTATTGAGGGAAAGTGTTTAGATTGTGATAAAATATTTCCTATAAAAAACTATACGTTTGTCTGCCCTTATTGTGACAGTCATTTCGTACAAACCATTGGCGGTCGCGAGTTACAAGTGACCTCTATGGATATCGATTGATAGAAAGGTTAGGACATGCAAGTTCAAGTTAAAACTAATGTATTGGCAAAAAATGATGCCATTGCAGAGTCCTTACAACAGTTGTTTAAGGAAAAGAATATATTTGTATTTAATCTGTTAGGTTCGCCTGGGGCTGGTAAGACATCTCTATTGGAGGCAACTTTACAAGATTTAAAAAAGGATTACCGCATAGCTGTTATTGAAGGTGATTTATTCACCGCTAAAGATGCGGAGCGCATTCACGCGTTAGGCGTGCCTGTTATTCAAATCAATACGGTTGGTGGGTGCCATCTCGATGCGCAGATGATTCAAGATGCTTTAGGTGACTTAAACCTTGATGATCTTGATATGATCATTATCGAAAATGTAGGTAATTTAGTCTGTCCTGCAGAATTTGAGATTGGTGAAAGTATGAAAGTAACGGTTTTATCTGTTACAGAAGGTGAAGATAAGCCGCTTAAATATCCATTAATCTTTAAAGAGTCTAAGGCAATCCTCATTAATAAGATTGATTTGTTGCCGTATGTGCCTTTCAAAAAGGAACAGGCAATACAAGATATTCGCAATTTAAATCCAAATGGAGAAATTTTTGAAGTTAGTTGCACAGCCCATAATGGTCTTGAACCATGGTTAACTTGGTTGCGTGCACAATTGGAGAATAATCGATGAACTATTCTATGAAGAGCCGTATTGTAGCGGCCCTCCTAGTAGGTTTGTCTGCTACTACAATCAGCTATGCGGCAGAACCTACAATTTCAACAGTTAAACCAGTTACAGTAGAAACTACAGATGAAGCCAACAAGAAAACTAAAGCATCCGCTAATGCGGTCGGTGATAGTGGCGCTGAGGAGACAGGGGAAACTGATAGCTTGTCTTATCTTGATAATGCACCAATAAAAGTAGTTAAACCAGAGGCAAAGGGAAAAAATAAGCAATCTAAAACAGGATGGCTTGCGGAGCAAATGGCTGTAACTGAATTTGGTGATTCTATACAGTTCTGGCAAGCGGCTAGTGAAAACGAAGGTCCTTTGCCGAGTATAACTCAAAATAATTTGGCTGATATTGGTAAGTCTTATACGGCTAATAGTTTGCCGTCCTTGGGCTCTATGGATGATTATGCTATCTCGTCCTATCGATTGGGTGATCGATTCGTGGTACCTAAAGATGTAGAGAAGACAGAAGTTCGCGATAACTTTACTACATATCATATGAAAGATGTAGCCGTAACCGTATATACAGGGCCTGCACAAGAATTGTTGGTTAATAATCAATTGCGTGGTCAAGGGGCGACTTATTTCTTTGAGCCAAATACTATTACTAATATTCATAGTACGAAAAAGGGCGCTAATACAGTACGCGACATTGGTCCTGGCAGCACGCGGATGGAATTGGTATTTGCCTATGGCAGTCCGAATGCGATGTGGCGTGATAAGAAAAATGAGACATATATATTCTTATACGAAGGTCATTCCGAAAATTCATTGCCTCAAAAAAAGGAGTTTAAGAGTCCAGTAGAGAATACAAATAGTAATAGCCAACAACAATCTATGCTTGGTCAGCAAAAAGAATATATTGCTTTTACCATTAAACAAAGCAATATAGAAGCTGTAGATATTATTAGTGGTCAAGTATGGCCTAGATTTGGATTACCAAAAGCTGAAGTATATGATTTTGAAGCTGGTACACTTACAGCTGATGATTTTGTACTTCGTGGCTTAAAGTTGAATGACCATTTTGTTAATGACTCTAATAATGATTGGAAACATCAAGGTATGTTGTTTGGCTCCACATTTATTGGCTATAACGAATATGGTGTGAGTGTAGACAAAAGCGATCTCATCAATCGTGTGCTACTAAATGTTTACACGCCTACCCGTCGTGGTATCGCAATGGGCGATACCAAGTATTTATTGCTCTTTGTGTATGGGATGCCAACTCGTATTGTTGAATCGACAACAAAGTCGGGGACATCTACCGTATATGAATATAAAAATCCAGCGGCAAGCAATTCTTATTTACAGTTTGCCCTAGATGATAAAAACCAATATATCAAATCCGTTATGTTATCTGACCGTCCAGTAAAATAGGATAGGTCACAGCGAGGAGGCAAAGGATATGGTTACTGTACAAGATGTAAAAGAACGTTGGGAAAAGATTCAAGGTGATGATGAACGTATATTGTTTATCGTTGGTGGTCCAGGTTCTGGTAAAAGTTTGCTAATTCGTGAGTTGTCTGAGCAGAAGGGTTGGAAATACTTGGAAGCTAAGCAGCTTATCGAGGAAGAATTCTTACTCGTGCCTCGCGATGAACGACCTCAATTAGCAGAAGAAGTTATTTGCCGTGCTCTTAGCCGTAGCGATACGGAAGTAGTATTGCTAGATGGTATTAATGTATTCTTTGCACCAATTTTAAATCTAAAACCATTTGAGTTACTAAAAACTATTAGTAAGAAGTATCCTATTGTCGTTGGCTGGCGTGGTCATCTTGAAGGAGATCAATTATACTTAGAACATAACAATAATCCAAAACATGCAGTGTTTAGCATTGCACATCCAGATCATGTTATTGCAATTGACTAATTGTATGATTGAACATATTGGTTAAATATAGGGAAACTATAAATGTTATAAAAAGGAGATAGTGGTCTATCTCCTTTTTTTGTATTATCATATAGCTGTAGTTACTGATATACATGGTTTCTTAATAAAGCACTATTTGATTTTGATGAACCTAGAATATAGATTGTAGTAGTTATATATTGGTGGTATATAAAATTATGTAAAGATATATAGAGAATGGAGTCGTAAATATAAGTAACTACTGAATATAGGTGGAAAATAGGCATTTAGTATATGTTTGATAAAATATAAATTTTTTTTGACAAAATACTTGCATAGGGTATCGTTTCATGTTATTATGATTAAGCACTAAGGGCAACCGCAGTGAACGAAAAAACTTCAAAAAGTTTTTAAAAGGTTCTTGACACTTAGTGTGCTAGATGATACAATTCATCTTGTCGTAATGATGCTGGCGTAGCTCAATAGGTAGAGCAGCTGACTTGTAATCAGCAGGTTGTGGGTTCAATTCCTATCGCCAGCTCCATTTTATTTATGGAGGGATTCCCGAGCGGCCAAAGGGAGCAGACTGTAAATCTGCCGTCTTCGACTTCGAAGGTTCGAATCCTTCTCCCTCCACCATCTATAGCGGGGTGGAGCAGTTGGTAGCTCGTCGGGCTCATAACCCGAAGGTCGCAGGTTCAAGTCCTGTCCCCGCAACCATAACAATCACAGTGAAATGATCGTTCATTGTGCTGGTGTAGCTCAGTCGGCAGAGCGTATCCTTGGTAAGGATAAGGTCACCGGTTCAATCCCGGTCACTAGCTCCATACATGGCGGCATAGCTCAGTTGGCTAGAGCAATCGGTTCATACCCGGTGTGTCCGCGGTTCAAATCCGTGTGCCGCCACCATTAAACCTCACTTTGGTGAGGATTTTTTTATTTCACCCCATATGACATGCTATTCTAAGATTTTATATATATGGTATAATAATGGGTAAGGAAATCTTATATTCCATTGATAAATTAGGGTTAATATATTATATTAATACTAGAATGTAATTTGTTTTTGTGAAGGAGGATATAATCCTAATGGCAAAAGAAAAATTTGAACGTACGAAACCGCATGTTAACATCGGTACAATC
>NZ_CALLVP010000005.1 GCF_938010505.1 uncultured Veillonella sp.
GCTTGTAGAGTCGTACCGCCAGCGTAAGAAATAGCGGATTGTAAATCTTGTTCCATTTCAGTTAATGTATCGAAGATAGAACCTTTGGAATCGATGAAAATCTTTTTGCCTTCTACGTTTTTGCGTTCCCCTTTTTGGAACTCAGAAGCAGAACCAAAGTATTCTTTTACAGCTTTACCGTCAACGATTTTTTCTTCCCCTGGGGATTCTTCATGACCAGCAAATAGGGAGCCAATCATAACCATGGTAGCACCAAAGCGAATGGATTTTGCGATGTCGCCATGGTCACGAATACCGCCGTCAGCGATGATAGGTTTAGTAGCTGCTTTTGCGCACCATCGAACAGCAGCCAATTGCCAGCCACCAGTACCAAAGCCAGTTTTTAATTTAGTGATACATACCTTACCAGGACCGATGCCTACTTTAGTCGCATCAGCACCAGCGTTTTCAAGTTCACGAACTGCTTCTGGCGTACCAACATTACCAGCGATAATGAAAGTTTCAGGTAAGTTCTTTTTAATGTATTGGATCATTTCAATTACAGCATTGGAATGACCATGTGCGATATCGATAGTGATGTATTCAGGTGTTAAATTTGCTTTCTTAAACTCATCGACTAAAGCAAATTCTTCTGCTTTTACACCGATAGAAATAGAAGAATATAAGTTAAGGTCGTGCATGCGTTTTACAAAGTCCATACGACGTTCTGGTTGGAAACGATGCATGATATAGAAATAGCCTTCACGAGCTAATTTTTCAGCCAACTCTTCGTCGATAATAGTTTGCATATTAGCAGGTACTACTGGCAAGCGAAATGTGCGTTTACCTAATTTTACATGTGTATCACATTCGCTACGACTGGAGACAATACATTTGTTAGGAATCAATTGCACGTCTTCATAATCAAAGATGTTAGTTGTATTAATCATAGTTTCTATATCTCCTTCGAGTATTACATATTGAACCTGTACCATTATACAAGAGACTCATAAAATTTTCAATACGTTCCGAATATTTTGTTTGGTGTAAGGGATAAACTGTAGTACAATACAAGTAGATTGTATAAATAATATATTCATTTATAGATATATGGTAAAAGGAGGTTGATTAATGTGGAACAGTCTAAAACCCGTATGCTTGCTGAAGCTGGCGTAGCAATTGCCATTGCTCAAGTGTTGTCATTTATTACGATTTTTCATATGCCACAGGGGGGCTCTATTAAGGCGGCAGCTTTGGTACCACTCATGATTTACGCATATCGTTGGGGCGGAACACGAGGTATCTTCGTAGGTGTTGTATATGGTATATTACACTTTATTTTAGGCTTTAAATCATCTGTTCATTATTTAAGTATTGTATTAGACTACTTGGTTGCTTACGGTGCTATTGGCGTTTGTGGTTACTTTAAAGATTCTCTTTCTGGACTTATCACTGGATCCATCGTAGGTATTGTATTGCGTTGGGGGGCATCTGTTACGAGTGGTGCTGTAGTCTTTGCTAGCTATGCTCCGCAAGGGCAGAATCCTTGGGTTTATTCTATGATTTATAATGCATCCTATATGGTGCCAGATGGCCTTTTAAATATTGCAGTTTTACTATTCATTTACCAAGGTGTTAAACGAGGTTTACAACGTCGTGGATAAATTAGGTTTAATTATTTTGGCTGGAGGACTCAGCACTAGAATGGGGCAACCTAAAGCTTTGTTGCCTTGGATTAATGGTGAAAGTCTTATATCTCATGCCCTTCGTAAGGGCTTAGATGCAGATATTCAAGATATTCTTATCTCCATCGGTGATGACGAGCAATTAGGACTTGCTATACAGACCCATATTATAGATACATTATCGAACGATGAGAAAAATAAGGTTTCTATTGTTCGGGATTCTGTTGGGCGATGCGGACCTTTAGGGGGGCTGTATAGCACTCTAGCGGTTGGTACTAGTTCTGCTTATGCGGTGATGGCTGTAGATATGCCATTCATGGAAATGGATTTGTATTATGATTGGCTCTATCAAGTAAATCATAATGATTGGAATGCTATTGTTCCTTATGGTGAAAGTGGTAAGTCTGAGCCTATGACCGGTATTTATAGACCACATATTGCATCTTTAATTCAATCTATTCTTGTTAGTGAAGATATGTCCTTACATCATGCTCTTGATGTTATTGGTCATGTTGAATCCATTGATGCTTGTGACTATAGCTGGGAATTAAGTAATATTAATCGCTTTGAAGATTATCAATGGGCACGAGCCTTGGCGGAAAATGAATTTCGCCGTGTACCTTTAATTAGTGTGGTCGCATCAAAACGTAAAACGGGTAAGACAACTGTTGTAACGCGTCTTGTGTCTGAGTTACAAAAAATCGGTTTATCCGTTGGTGTTGTCAAAAGCGATAAACATGGCTTTCAGATGGATCATGAGGGAACAGATACAGATCTTGCTTATAAAGCTGGGGCTGATGCGGTTGCTATTGCAGGGCCTACTGAAACAGCGATTCGCATACGTACAAAAGAACAATCAAACCTGTATGAAATATCACAGTTTATGCCTGTAGATATAGTTATACTAGAAACGAGATCACAAGGAATCGCTCCAATTATAGAGGTTACTCAAGAGGGGCATACGGAAGAGCTAATCTCGGATAACATGGACCGAGTGGCGACGATAGAAATTGGCAAGTTAGATCAAGACGTATCTGAATTGGTACGTCATATACAGGAAATGATGAGGAGTTTAAATGGCCGTCGTTACTGTTGAGAAGGCGCTCCAATTGTGGAATGAAGCCTTACAAACGCAAGTTCATAAAGTTGAAACAATAGATGTTAAGGCTGCGAAGGGGTACGTGTTAGCAGAGAATATTATTGCTTCCACAGACGTACCTGCATTCCCAAAATCTGCTATGGATGGTTATGCCATCGCCTACGAAGAAGGTTGTAATGAATATATCGTTGACGGTATCATTGGTGCTGGTGTTGTATGGGAACATCCCGTAGAAGTTGGTCATGCGGTGCGTATTATGACTGGTGCACCGGTACCAGATACATGTGATACTGTCATTATGCAAGAACAAGTGGTTGGTACTGGTGAACCACAAACTACAATTACGATTCAAGGCAAATATCATTGTGGTGATCATATTATTCCACAAGGTGAGGAGTGTAATGCCGGTACTATTGTGATTCCACGTGGTACAGAGGTGACATCTACAGTACAAACCATATTGACGGGGCTAGGTATGACGGAGATATCTGTTAATGCTATGCCTCGTGTATTAGTTCTTACCTCTGGTCATGAAGTTATTGAACCTGGTGAAAGGTTAACGCCTGGTAAAATTTACAACTCCAATCGTGCCATGATTTGTGGCTTGCTTGAGGACTTAGGTTTTTATAAGATAACTCATTATCACGTAAGTGATGTTCCGGAGGAGCTAGACTCTGAAATCAATCATGTGTTGAAACTTAGTGAAGAAGCAGATGTTATTATTAGTTCTGGTGGTGTGTCGGTAGGTCTTTTCGATACGATGCCTCTCATTTATGAAAAGTTAGGGGCTAAATCTATATATGCTCGGATTCAAATGCGGCCTGGTGCGGCATCTTATGGAGCAGTTACACCGAAAGGACAGATTATCTTTGGTTTATCCGGTAATCCGGGGGCTGCCTTTAATGGATGGCATTTAATCGTAGCACCTACCTTGAAACGCTATAAAGGGTTGGCTAACTGGACGACTCCAGTGGTAGCTTGCGTAATGGATACAGAAATTTTTAAACGCAATGCCTTTGATCGCTATGTACAGGGGAAAGTTATATTTGGTGGTGGAGCTCCAAGATTTGTGGCTAATCGCCATTTTAATAGTAGTAGCATGCTAGGGCTATATACTGTTAATGCATTAGCCTGTATTCCACGAGGTGTACATGAAGTACATTTGGGTGATACCTTCGATGTGTATCTGTTAGGCTTGCTGCCTGCGGTTTAAACCGTATTAATTTCTAGATTCTAACTCTAAGGTTTTTAGAGTTAGATCGTTGGATATATCTTTATTAAAGAATTATAATACTTATAGATAACTATAATATAAAAAGACGAGGTCTCTATGTGAACTGCACCTTCAAAAATTGTGTTCAATTTTTGGGGTGCGGATCAATGGAGGTCTCGTCTTTACGTTTTTACAAAATAATTTCAATTTTGTTGCCGTAGGTACTGAAATTAAATCTCAATTAATTTATAATAGAATCAACAAAAGGATATTCCTTTAGTTCCATCAATGGAGTTTTGACAAAACTATTTTAATCTACCTTTCATTTACTTTGTTCTATCATATAGTTATATAAGGAGTGATTTCTATGAGTAAGACTTTCACAAAAAATATCCCAGTAAACGAAATTTTACATCTAGGTGAGCATCTAGACTATAAAGAAGGTCAAGTGATTAGTATTACGATTGCCCAAAATGAACGCCTCAGCATTACTTTGTTTGCGTTACCAAAGGGGGAAGAAATTTCTACACATGTAACAGTAGGTGATGCGATTGTTCAAATTCTCGATGGAGAGGCGCACATCGTTGTTGGTGATACAGAACACAATGTGAAGGCTGGTGAAACCTTGATTATGCCATCTGAAGTGCCTCATAGCCTCGACGCACGAGAAAGCTTCAAGATGCTGTTGACCGTCGTTAAATAAATATATCATAATAAATGCATCCCTTGTATTTGTAAGGGATGCATTTTTATATACTTGATTGTATGGCCCGTGGGAGAATTTTAGTTATATTACTGAAATTGTTAAGGATTAATATTAGACATACGTACTACTTTCATATATAATAGATTACTGTAGTTGTACAAATATACATCTACAGTAGACATTAAATATAGTTTCCTAGTTGTTATATAGTTTTTGAGCTGGCCATGGTGCCGAGGAGGCTTTATGTTAAGCGATATTGAGATTGCCCAACAGAATACAATGGAGAAGATTCAGGTTATTGCTGATAAATGTGGTTTAACACCTGATGATATTGAACAATATGGTCATTATAAAGCGAAAATTTCCTTTGATGCCATTCGTCGTTTAGAATCTAAGCCAGATGGCAAATTGGTTCTTGTTACAGCAATTACGCCAACACCAGCAGGGGAAGGTAAGTCTACAACGAGCATCGGCCTCGTACAAGGCTTACAAAAAATTGGTAAAAATGCTATCGCTACATTACGGGAGCCATCCTTAGGGCCTGTATTTGGTATTAAGGGTGGTGCAGCAGGTGGCGGTTATGCTCAAGTTGTGCCAATGGATGATATCAATCTTCACTTTACAGGTGATATGCACGCTATTACAGCGGCTAACAATTTATTATCCGCTATGATTGATAATCACATCCATCAAGGTAATGAATTGCAAATTGACTTGCGTCAACTATCTTGGACTCGTGTTCTAGATATGAATGACCGTGCTCTTCGCAATGTGACAGTTGCACTTGGTGGTAAAGTATGTGGTTTCCCTCGGGAAGATCATTTTATGATTACTGTAGCTTCTGAAATTATGGCTATTCTTTGTTTAGCTAAGGATTTAGAGGATTTGAAAGAACGTTTTGGTCGCATCGTTATCGGTTGTAACTTAGCAGGTGATCCTGTTTATGTTCATCAACTTGGTTGCCAAGGTGCGATGGCTCTCCTTATGAAAGATGCTATCAAGCCGAATCTTGTACAAACATTGGAACATACACCAGCTATTGTTCACGGTGGTCCATTTGCGAATATAGCTCATGGATGTAACTCCATTGTAGCTACAAAACTAGGGCTTAAACTTGGTGATATCGTAGTTACTGAAGCCGGCTTTGGTGCTGACCTGGGTGCTGAAAAGTTCCTTGACATCAAATGCCGCTATGGTAATATTTTCCCTGATACAATCGTTATCGTTGCCACGTTACGAGCTCTTAAAATGCATGGTGGTGTACCAAAGCAAGAACTTAATGCAGAAAATGTTGAAGCCGTTACAAAGGGGTTCAGCAATTTGCAAAAAGCCATTGAAAACATGCGTTACTTTAATGTGCCTGTATTAGTGGCAATCAATAAATTTGCCAGCGATACAGATGCAGAAATTGCAGAGTTGACTCGCTTGTGTGATGAGTTTGGCGTGCCTGTAGAACTTAATGAATGTTGGGAAAAGGGCGGCGAAGGCGGCACTGATATGGCGAAAAAAGTTGTAGAGTTACTTGAAGGTCCTAAGCCAACACCTAAATTCGTATATGATTTGGAAGATAGTTTAGAGGATAAAGTTAATAAAATCGTTAAAACTATTTATGGTGGCGATGGTGTTATCTTTACAGATAAAGCTAAAAAGCAAATTAAACAATTAGCAGATTGGGGACTTGATCGTTTGCCTGTATGTATGGCGAAAACGCAATATTCCTTATCTGATAATCCAGCTCTTTTAGGCGCACCAACTGGCTTTACAGTTACCGTATCCGATATTCGCGTTGCCAATGGTGCAGGTTTTATCGTATGTCGTACAGGTGATGTAATGGTAATGCCTGGCCTTCCTAAACGTCCTGCTGCTCTTAATATGGATATCGAAGCAGACGGTACGATTAAAGGGTTATTCTAATAGAAATCGTTTACAGCAGGAATTTTTTACTGTATATTTGTAGCGCTTATTCTAATAAGTTATATATTTTATTGTGTTTAATATCTGTAGATTTTTATAGTAATTACAAAGCGATAACAAGGCATATCTTGTTATCGCTTTTACATGAGGCCTTGTTATGAAATTAGTAGAACAACGAGTAATAGATTTTCTGGCTGCTACTGCATCGAAAGAGCCAACGCCAGGTGGTGGTGCTATTGCGGCACTAACTGCCGCAACAGGTGCGGCTTTAGTAGAAATGGTGGCAAACCTTACATTTGGTAAAAAAGGCTATGAAGCGGTTCAGACTGAAATGGAAGTGCTTCAAGCTAAAGCAGAAGCAATTCGCGAGCGCATGCTTGAATTATCTCAAGCTGATGCGGACGTATTTAATATCTTTATGAACGCATTAGGATTGCCAAAGAATACAGATGAAGAGAAGGCTGAACGTACAGCGGCAATTCAGCAAGCTTACAAAGATGCTGCCATGGTACCCTTTGAAATTGGAGAATTAGCATATCAAATATTTGATTTAGCTGAACTAGCATCTCAAAAAGGTAACCAAAATCTAATAACAGATGGTATTATTGCAGCCATTAATGCTCGTGCCGCTGTAAAAGCCGCGTTCTTAAATGTAAGAATTAATCTATCTGGCATTAAGGATGAAAACTTTGTGGCTGATGTGTCAGTTAAGATGCAGGCTATTGAAAAAAATCTAGATGCTAAAGAAGCGGATATTATAGGCTTATATAAATAAAAATACTTTGGACTGAAGATGTGTCCCAATACACATAAAACGTTCGGAAAATATAAAAAGAGAACCTGTTAAATGATATAAAAATAATGGGTTCTCTTTTTTGTATTGTTAAAACCCGAACGATAGTGTAGAATAAACAAGTGATATTTCGAGGTTTTATGTAGGAGACATTATGACAGATCAAAAACAAATGAATACGGTCGATAGTATGTTGCCCATACCACAGCTATTTGCCTTTGGTTTACAGCATGTACTTGCCATGTATGCAGGGGCTGTAGCGGTGCCAATTATCGTGGCACAGGCTATGAATTTACCGGTGGAGGACTTGATTCGCCTTATTACAGCCGACTTGTTTACCTGTGGGATTGCAACTTTAATCCAAACCTTAGGTCTTGGCAATATTGGTGGTCGTATTCCTATGATTCAAGGCGTTACCTTTGCATCTGTCGGTCCTATGGCGATGATAGGGGCACAGCACGGCATGACTGCCATTTACGGTGCCATCATCGTAGCAGGTCTATTCACCTTTATAGTGGCGCCATTCTTTAGTCGTCTAATTCGATTGTTTCCACCGGTTGTAACGGGGACGATAATCACCCTTATTGGTATCAACTTGATGCCAGTTGCCATTAACTGGATGGGGGGCGGTGTAGGGAATCCAGAGTTTGGAAGTTTCACCAACATTGGTCTTGGTTTCCTTACCTTCTTAATTGTTGTATTCGTATACAAGTTTGCAAAAGGCTTCTTAAGCAATCTTTCTGTATTAATAGGTTTGATTGCAGGTACAGTGATTGCTTTTGTAATGGGAGTTGCTAATTTTGATGAAGTTGGTCAATCTCAATGGGTTGCTTTCATAGAACCATTCTATTTTGGGTTGCCTACATTTGATTGGGCCTCTGTACTATCTATGATTATTGTAATGCTTGTTGTCATGGTGGAGACGACAGGTGATAGTATTGCTATCGGTGAGATCGTAGATAAACCCATTGGTCGCAAGGAATTAGCCTCTATTATTCGTGCCGATGGTATTTCCACTGTAATTGGTGGTATTCTTAATAGCTTCCCATATACGGCATTTGCTCAAAATGTTGGTCTTATTGCTGTAACAGGTGTTAAAAGCCGATTTGTAGTAGCTGCATCTGGAGTGATCTTAATTTTGTTAGGTTTATTCCCTAAATTAGCGGCTATTGTTGCTAGTATCCCGAATGCAGTACTTGGTGGTGCTGGCATTGCTATGTTTGGCATGATTGTTGCCAGTGGTATTCGCTCTCTTGGTAAGGTTAGCTTTGATGGCAATCATAACTTGATGCTTGTCGCTATTAGTATCGGTGTAGCTATGATTCCCATTGCGGCACCAAATTTTTACGCTAATTTCCCTGATTGGGCACAAATTATTTTAAAATCTGGTATTACCTTTGGTAGTATTACGGCAATCTTGCTTAACTTATTACTCAATGGTGTTAATCATGGCGATGAAATCCAAGAAATGGGTCGCCGCTAGCCGCTAAATAATATATACGAGAACTCTATTCCTATAGAATAGAGTTCTTTTTAGTGATTAAATTCACAGGGAAAATGTATGAATACTATGCTATAATA
>NZ_CALLVP010000006.1 GCF_938010505.1 uncultured Veillonella sp.
GAAAGTAGAAATTAATACATCTCTCACGATTCCTGATGAACAGATTATTACAAAATGTATTAATTTTGCTAATATCGTGCTTTCAAAAGAAGATGTAGACGCCATCGATAAATCCTTAGAACAAACGGATAACGAAGAATTACGAGCTGCTTTTAGAAAAGTACAAATTACGGCTCGAAAGCGTGAAATATATTTAGAGCAGCATGGGTATCATCGTTGTAAGCGATGTGGCATGCACATGGAATCTAAAAAGGAAATTTGTCCTACTTGTGAATATGAATTGCATCGGGCTCATATCAAGGATATTAAGGCGGTTATTAGAAAGTATCCGTACTTTAAATATAGCGACTGTCAGCAGTTTATAAAGTGTAGTTTTCCAGACTTTGCAGAAGCGATGCGGGAATCCATATACTTTTACCTAGATAAGATTTATAAAGGATCTATTAATCGCCGTCATATGTTTATGGTGGCCATGCTCATCACCCATAAAAAGCCTGATGAGTTGACGGATCAGCACGTCATCAATTTGTGTAATAAATATCGATCAAAGTTCCTAGCAGAAGAGGAACAGCGAAAAATTGATTCATTAAATGGGACATTAGAAAAGTAGAGGAGGCATTCCTATGTACGTTCATATTGGAGATACCGTTTCCGTACCTATCGAATCCATTATAACTATGGTGCATGCCAAGGGTGGAAAGTCCCATAAAAGTCCTATTCATCATTATGAAACGCTAGAATATATCGCCATGGTACCAGAGGAGCAAATCAAGACGTATGTGGTCACTGATGATTGTGTTTATGGATCTGGTATCAGTATTAAGACTTTAATGAGGCGGATTGATGAGTTTTATAGTATAATAAGAAGATAAAGTTTAATCCTGTACATGTTTTGTCACTTTATTTCAATCAAGTACAGTATGATAGATTGTTAGGAGGAGTTTGTTTCATGCCTGAACAAAATTATGGCGCTCAGAATATTCAAGTTCTTGAGGGTCTAGACGCGGTGCGTAAACGCCCAGGGATGTATATTGGTAGTACGTCTGCTCGTGGTTTGCATCACCTCGTATACGAAGTTGTAGATAACTCTGTAGACGAAGCGCTTGCTGGTTACGCTACACATATCGAAGTATCCATCAATCCAGATAACAGTGTTACCGTTGTCGATGATGGTCGTGGTATTCCAACAGGAATGCATGAATCTGGTATGTCTGCGGTAGAGCTAGTATTAACGAAATTGCATGCAGGTGGTAAATTCGGCGGTGGCGGCTACAAGGTATCTGGTGGTCTTCACGGTGTAGGTATTTCCGTAGTCAATGCGTTGAGTGAATGGACTAAGGTTCAAGTAGCCCAAAACAATATCATTCAAGAAATTACCTTTGCTCGTGGTCATAAGACTTCCGAGTTGCACGAAATCGGCAAGGCTGAAGGTACTGGCACTACAGTTATTTTCAAGCCAGATGCTGAGATCTTTGAAACTATTGTATTCAGCTTTGATACCTTGAAAATGCGTTTACAAGAATTGGCATTCCTTAACAAAGGTCTTCGCATTACATTGAGCGATTTGCGCTTAGAGGAACCTCGTGTTGAAAGCTTCCACTATGAAGGTGGTTTGAGCTCTTTCATTACATTCTTGAACGAAAATAAAGAAGCAGTTAACCCAACTGTTATCAATATTGAAAATACAAAAGATGACGTAGTTGTAGACGTAGCATTGCAGTATAACGATAGCTATAGTGAAAACTTGTTGTCCTTCGTAAATAATATCAACACTATTGATGGTGGTACTCATCTATCTGGTTTCCGTGCTGCCTTGACTCGTACCCTCAATGATTACGGCCGTAAATCTGGTTTGATCAAGGAAAATGAGTCTAATCTTTCCGGTGAGGACGTACGTGAAGGTTTGACAGCTGTTGTATCTGTGAAAGTTTTGGAACCTCAATTTGAAGGCCAAACAAAAACTAAACTGGGCAATAGCGAAGTTAAAGGTATTACCGACGTTATCGTGTCTGATGGTCTTAAAACATTCTTTGAAGAACATCCACAAGATGCGAAGAAAATTATCGAAAAAGCAACGATGGCAAGCCGTGCTCGAGAGGCCGCTCGTAAAGCCCGCGACCTAACTCGCCGTAAAAATGCGTTGGAAGTATCTAGCCTTCCTGGTAAATTGGCGGACTGCTCCGAAAAAGATACATCTATGACTGAAATTTATCTAGTCGAAGGTGATTCTGCGGGCGGTTCTGCTAAACAAGGTCGTGACCGTCGTTACCAAGCAATTTTGCCATTGCGTGGTAAGATTCTTAACGTAGAAAAGGCACGCCTTGATAAGATTTTGGCTAATAACGAAATTCGCTCCATGATTACCGCTTTTGGTACTGGAATTGGGGAAGAATTCGATATTACAAAATCCCGTTATAACAAGATTATCATCATGACAGATGCGGACGTTGACGGCGCTCACATTCGTACATTGTTATTAACATTCTTCTACCGTTATATGAAACCATTGGTAGAGGAAGGCCATATCTATATTGCCCAACCACCTTTGTACCAAATCAAGAAGGGCAAGTCTCACTGGTATGTATACTCTGATGCAGAGTTGACTGCTAAACTTGATGAAGTAGGCCGCGATGGCACTACAATTCAACGTTATAAAGGTTTAGGTGAAATGAATCCTGAACAATTATGGGAAACTACAATGAACCCTGAAAATCGTACGATTTTACAAGTTAGTTTAGAAGATTCCATCGAAGCTGATAAAATCTTTACGGTCCTCATGGGGGATAAGGTAGAGCCTCGTCGTAAATTTATTGAAGATAACGCAAAATACGTGCGTAATTTAGATTTGTAAGAGGTGACCCATGTCTGATAATCATAATAATAACGTAGAGTTTACGTCTAACAAAGATCAACACCTAAAACGTTCCCTAAAGGCGCGTCATATGAATATGATCGCTTTGGGTGGTGCTATCGGTACAGGTTTATTCGTTGCTGGTGGTGAAGTCGTAAGTACAGCTGGCCCTGGTGGTGCTCTTGTAGCTTACGGTCTCATTGGTATCATGGTTTATTTCCTTATGACATCTCTTGGGGAAATGGCCACATATTTACCAATTCCAGGTTCCTTCGGGACTTATGCAAAACGTTATGTAGATCCTGCCTTTGGGTTTGCCTTAGGTTGGAACTACTGGTTTAACTGGGCTATTACTTTGGCTGCTGAAGTATTAGCAGGGGCGCTTATCATGAAATATTGGTTTCCTGATGTGCCTGCCATTGTATGGTCTGCTCTGTTTTTGCTCATTTTATTCGGTTTGAACTATTTATCTACTCGTTCCTTTGGTGAAAGTGAATATGTGTTCTCTAGCATCAAGGTGATTACCGTATTCGTATTCCTATTCTGTGGCTTTATGCTTATCTTTGGCATAGGTGGCACATCTCCAGGATTTGCGAACTGGACCGTAGGAGAAGCTCCATTTGTAGGTGGTTGGGAATCTATTCTCGCTATCTTTATGGTGGCAGGATTCTCCTTCCAAGGTACTGAACTTATCGGCGTAGCCGCTGGTGAAGCGGAAGACCCTGAAAAGAACGTGCCAAAAGCGATTAATACAATCTTCTGGCGTATTCTATTGTTCTATATCGGTGCTTTCACGGTTATCGGTTTCTTGATTCCGTACACAGATCCAAATTTGTTGAACTCTAGTGTAGAGAACGTATCTATTTCTCCATTTACACTCGTATTTGACCGCTTTGGTTTTGCCTTTGCTGCTAGCTTTATCAATGCTATTATCTTAACGGCTGTATTGAGTGCTGGTAACTCTGGTTTGTACTCTTCTACGCGTATGCTGTATGCACTCGCTAAGGAAGGTCAAGCACCTCAAATTTTTGCTAAGTTAAATAAACGCGGCGTTCCAGTGCCTGCGTTAATCTTAACGACAGCAATCGGTTTATTTGCATTCCTTACAAGCTTTATTGGCGAAGGTACAGCTTATACATGGATTGTTAATATCTCTGGTTTATGCGGTTTCATCGCATGGGTTGGTATCGCAGTATCTCATTATCGTTTCCGCCGCGCTTTCATTGCTCAAGGAAGAGATCTTAGTGAATTGCCATACAAAGCGTGGTTATTCCCAGTTGGCCCAATCTTGGCGTTCATTCTTTGCGTCATCATCATTGCTGGTCAAAACTACTCCGCTTTCACAGGCGACACAATCGACTGGTACGGCGTATCCGTTGCGTACATTGGCTTGCCAATCTTCTTCGCAGTTTACCTTGGTTACAAATATCTCAACAAAACTAAACTTGTGCCGTTGAAAGAAGTTAACCTTGATCGTGACTTCGATAGATAATGGTTGATTCAATCAATAGTTAATTAATAAGACATAATAAAATCCTACTTAATCTATTCTTTCCTGTGAAAGTATGGTTAAGTAGGATTTTTATTATTTATGAATAGTATTAGAATTTTTTATAGTTATATTGTATGATATATATGATAATTGTTTTTATATAAAGAGGAGCGACTTATGATTATTACAACAACTATGCATGTAGAAAACAGACCTGTACAAGAGTACAAAGGTGTTGTATTTGGTGAAGTAGTAGAAGGTCGTAATTTCGTAAAAGACTTTATGTCTGGCATTCGCGACATCGTTGGTGGTCGTAGTGCTAGTTATGAAGATTCTTTGATGAAAGCTCGCCAAGCAGCTCTTGATGAAATGGCTAAACGTGCTAAAGATCTTGGTGCTAATGGTGTTATTGGCGTATCCTTTGAATATAATACATTGGGTCAAAATGGCGGCATGCTCATGATTACATGTACAGGCACTGCTGTAGTACTTTAATACCAAATAAAAAACGACAAATCAAATAAGACAAACTAAATAAATAAACAAAATAAAACAAAATCCCTTAATCGATGTTAAAGCGTAAAACTTTTACAAAGATTAGGGGATTTTTACTAAGGAAATGAAGTTACTAGTTAATGTTAGATTTTATGACGTTACGTAAATAGTAGTTATTTCGTTAGGAAAATATTAAATATTTCATTAGGTTAATATTAGTTATTTTACCTTATACCAGCTCGCGTACATGACTGGCAATACGATGAGTGTGAGTACCGTTGCCACGAGTAAGCCGCCACTAAAGGCGATGGCAAGTGGGCTCCAGAATACAGAGCCCATGAGCGGAATCATACCTAAAATCGCTGCGATAGCGGTGAGCATGATAGGGCGGAAACGAAGTGTAGCGGAGTTGATAATCGCTTCACGAGGTTCTTGGCCTTCTGCTTTGTGGATTTCGATTTGGTCTAACAAGATAATGGAGTTACGGATGATCATACCCGAGAGGGCGATAATTCCTAGAATGGCCATAAAGCCTAACGGCGTTCTCGTAATATTCAGTGCCAATACGACACCAATGAGACCAAGTGGAGCTGTGAGTAAAGCCATTACCATGAGAGCGATACGCTTCAATTGGAACATGAGGATTGTCATGATTACAAAGAGCATAATCGGCATTGGTAGTAATAGTTTTTGGACCGCAGTTACGCTCTTTTCAGCGGCGCCGTCTAGTTCAATGGTATACCCAGCAGGTAAAGAGTTACGAACGTCTTGTAAGGATTGATATACTTCTTTAGTTTTAGCATTGCCTAAAACGCCTGCTTTTACATTGGCATGAACACTGATGGTAGGCATCATGTTGCGATGCCAGATGATACCATCCTCTTGAGTCATAGAAATCGTTGCAATTTGGTTAAGTGGTACGTAGGATCCGTTTCCTGTTTGAATCGGTAAGGAAGAAAGAGCACTTAAATTGTGCTGTTCATTGCCACCTAAACGGAATGTAACAGGAATAGTTTGGTTACCCTCGTAGTATTCACCAGCTTTTGTACCAGATAATAGACTTTGTAAGTGCAAGGAAACAGCGTAACTATCGACACCGAGTAGGCGTGCCTTGTTCGGATCGATGTGAATATTGGCTACAGGTTCTGTATCTGGCCAGTCAAAGGCGATATTTTGTAAGTCTTTATCGTCTTGCATTTTTGCTTTTACTTGGTTGGCAATTTCTTTTACCACTTTTTGATCAGGACCAGCTACGCGGAGCATAACTGGATATTTAGATGGAGGCCCAATTTGTACAAATTGCGCATTTACAAGGGCTGATGGGAATTGTTCATTTAAATAAGATGTTAATTCATCATATAGTTTGTCTCGATTCTCTAAGGATTTTGTAACGATCACATATTGTAAGAAATTGTTTCGTTGCAATTCAGGTTCCAAGGTGAGAACGAAACGAGGAGAACCTTCTCCAATACTGGATGTAAAAGTTGAAATCCGTTCGTCACCTTGTAAATGTTCGTCGATGAGTTTTGCTTGGTTAGCGGTGTACTCGATAGACGAGCTTTGAGGAAACTGCATGGATATAATGATTTCATTACGCGTTGATGATGGGAAAAATTCCTGTTTAATCAATGGTAGTGAAAGTAGAGATAACACAAATGCACCTAAGGTGGCTAGTAATACTATCTTGTGGTGACCTAGAGCCCAATGTAATAGTTTTTCAAACTTTTCATAGAAGGTCACGTTCATTTTGTGCATGATATGGTCTCGTTTAGTCCATTCCGATTCGGGTTTTGGAGCCTTGTTTTCGATGATTTTATAACCGAGAACAGGGCTGACGAGAACAGAGGCAAACCAAGATAGGATGAGTGCCATAAATACAACAATGGATAGAGATTTTGTAAATTCTGCTACCATCCCTTGCGCTAGTGCTAATGGCAATAAGCCTGCACAGGTAATGAGTGTACCAGATAGCATAGGGAATGCTGTAGATTGGTAAGCAAAGGTAGCCGATCTAAAGTGGCCCCAACCTTCTTCGAGCTTAACGCTCATCATTTCTACAACGATGATGGCATCGTCTACGAGGAGGCCTAGTGATAAGATGAGGGCACCAAGACTAACCTTGTGTAAGTAAATGCCGCTTTCATACATTAAGATAAAGGTAGTAGACACAACCACTGGAATGGTGAGAGCTACAACGATACCTGTTCGTAAGCCAAGAGATGCAAAGCTTACAAGCAATACGATGGCGATGGCTTCAAATAAGGATTGAGAGAAATCGCCGATAGATTCCTTAACGATGTGAGGCTGATTCGATACTTGATTGAGTTCAAGGCCTGCAGGAATGGTTTTCTTTAATTCTGCGAGTTTTTTGTCGATGGCTTCGCCGAATTCGATATTATTGCCCCCTGCATCCATAGAAATGGCGATACCAATGGCTGGTTTGCCTTCAAAGTAGAACTGTGGATTGCTAGGGTCTTGATATGTCATGGTTACATCAGCTATATCGCCGAGGCGCAGCGTTTGATTGTTGATGCGAAGTGGCATATCTCGCACTGCTTGGGGACTATCGAATAGACCATTTACGCGGAGGTATACATTGTTCGTATCCGTCGTTACTACACCAGCTGGGACCATCATACTTTGTTGTTTGAGGGCCGTTAATATCTGTTGAGTACTTATTTTATAGGATGCTAATTTATCCTTATCAATCGTTACATCTAAAGTTTGTTTTTGTACGCCAATGAGGCTGATTTTCTTAACATTTGGAACAGATAAGAGCTGACGTTTTAAGTCCTCTGCTTGTTGCCGTTTTTCTTCGTACGAATATTCATCACCGCTGATGGCATAAATAATGCCATATACGTCGTCAAACCTATCGTTGATCATCGGCCCTTGAACGCCTTGGGGTAGTGATTTCCATTCGTCGTTGATCATATTCCGCGCTTCTTCCCAGGCGGGACGGATTTTATCGGATGGTAAATCTTCTTTCAGATTAATATAAATAATCGATTTGCTGC
Source organism: uncultured Veillonella sp. (assembly GCF_938010505.1). Taxonomy (GTDB): domain Bacteria; phylum Bacillota; class Negativicutes; order Veillonellales; family Veillonellaceae; genus Veillonella. The sequence continues at coordinate 7,856 of NZ_CALLVP010000006.1, forward strand.
CGTCTGTAAAAGATTTTGTGTAATCTATGCCAGGAAGGTCGCGTAATTTTTCTTCTAGTTTGTCCGTTACCTGATCCGACATTTCTTGAGGGGAAGCCCCTGGCCAAGCAACACCGACCACCATGGTGCGCATCGTAAAGTCTGGATCTTCCATGCGTCCCATATGGGTGAATGAAAAGATACCGAAGGTGAGGAGCACAGCCATGAAGTAGTAGATAATGGACTTGTGTTTGAGAGCCCATTCGGCTAAGTTAAACTGTTTCATTGACTAACCGCCGTCCCTTCTTGTAACTGTTGGGTACCTGCGGTGATAACAATGTCACCCTTAGCTAAGCCAGATGTGACCATAACTGAATTTTGACCAAAATCACCAGTCTTGATAGGAACGAGGTGAGCCTTCTTATCGCGGATGATATAGACTGCATTATTGCCGTTTGAGTCTTTTACCAAAGCCGTCAATGGAATCGTAATATTGCTAGTATCTGTTGTTGTGAGATTAGCATTTGCAGTCATTCCTAGTTGGACTTCCTTAGGCGGATTTTGTAAAGCGATTTTTACCGCATACGTTCTTGCCACAGGATCAGGAACTGGTGAAATTTCACGAACCACACCTTGGACGGTCACATCTGGTAAGGCCCAAAATGTAATGTTAGAAGGGCTACCTACATGAATTTTAATCAATTCTTGTTCAGGCAAAGCGATAACCGCTTCTGGTTCATGGCCAGCCGCCAGGGTACCAATGCTTTGACCAGCCGCTACGACTTGACCTGCTTCAAGATTGAGAGCCGTAATAATGCCCGTATCTGGGGCTATTAAATTGGTATAGCTATTTTGATTACTGCTTAAATTGAGACCTGCTTCCGCTTGTTGTAGCTGAGCAGAGGCCGCATTCAATTGGTTCTCCGCTTGCTCTAACTGCAACTTACTGATTGCTTGTTGAGCATAAAGTTCGCGGTATCGTTTAGCATTGGTTTCTGCCAATTCATAGGCTGATTGAGCTGCTTTTACGGCACCTTCTGCATTTTGCACCTGTGATTCCGTATCAGAACCATTGATTTGAGCAATCACTTGCCCTGCTTGAACCGTATCACCAACATTGACGAATTTGTTGAGCACGCGCCCTCCAATTTGAAAGGCTAAATTTGTTTCCGTTTTATTATGGATGGTGCCTGAGTATCCAGCACTCGTAGTGCCTGATTCTTCACCAATAGTGATGGTGCGCACCTTAAGGCTTGTATCCTCAGGTGGTTTTTCTGATCCACAACCACTTATGACGGCAGTCCCTATTAAGAGGGCCCCTATGGTCGCTATGACTCGTTGATTCATAGAATCTCTCCTTTTGCTACCACATACAGTCCTATGACACAGAACCACACATAGATAGCATTCATAGGACTCTATATTTACATTAGAAAACTCTAATTATATATTTTATACAATTTAATGATACTATATTTATATCGATAATTCTAGTCTTTATGCGGAAAATAAAAGAATTATATACTTTTTTAACATAATTGGTGGTATTTTTTAAAAGTAATCGCTATATTTTGATAATATATGTATCACTTAATTTATGAACATAAATTGGTAGTAAAAAAGTGAGTCCTCCAGTGATTGAACTGTATCCCAAAAATTATGTCCAATTTTAGGGTACAGCTCATAGTAAGAGAACTCACTTCTTTAGCTTTTGTCTATTTATATTTTTCTTCTTCTTGTTCTACGATAGGTTCTTCATAGGTTACAAGGATTTTATCGATACGAGTATGGTCCATATCGATGACTTCAAAGGTATAGCCATCCCATTTTGCCTTGTCTAGTTCTTTTGGAATACGACCGAAAAGAACATTTAAGAGACCGCCCATAGTTTTATATAAGTCGTCTTCTTCGCCTGGTAATTCTTGATCGATGTGGAAGAATTCTTTAAATTCATCTACGTTGAGTAGGCCATCTACGAGCCATGCCCCATCGCGTTCGATGATCTTGTTTTCCTCTTCCTTGATTTCTTCTTCACCGGAAGGCATGAGGCCTACGATTTCTTCCATGATGTCATGCAAGGTTACAAGGCCAGTAAAACCACCATATTCATCGAGGATAATAGCTTCGTGAACGCCTTCAGAACGAAGAACGTTCAATAATTTCATGAGCGGAATGGATTCAGGAACGAGAACAGGTTCTTTCAAACAAGTTTTGATAATGTCTTGAATGGAACTTTCACTAGGACGTTGCATAATTTGAACTAATACGTCGGATACGGTAACGAGGCCATTTAGTTCGTCTAAAGAGTCGGTGCCCACAGGAATGCGGTAATGATTGGCATTCTTGAGGACTTCCATAATTTCGTCTTCGGTGCCGTTTAGGTCAATCCATTTGAGCTGTGTACGAGGCGTCATAACGTCGCCAGCGTTCATGTCTGCGAGATGGAAGATATTCTCTACGAGGATTGGCTCTTCCTCTTCGTAAGCACCCATGGCAACGCCTTCGGTCAGCATTTTATTGATTTCAGACTCTGTAACGGGAGCTTCTTCTTTTACAGTAACGCCTAGTATTTTTAAGAGGAATTCTGTGGAAATGCCGAGGAAGCTAACGATTGGTTTTAATGCTACAGATAGCCAATAAATTGGTTTTGCTACCACAACGGCGATGCTTTCAGGACTATTTAAGGCCAAGCGTTTTGGCACGAGCTCGCCGATAACGAGGGATAAATAGGTGATGATCGCAACGATAATAAAAGAGCTCACAGAGGCTGCGTATGGTTCGATGCTTGGAATATTAGTAACTAAAATTTCTTCTAATGGACCAGAGAAGGTAGCACCAGAATACAAACCGGTTAAAACGCCGACAAGAGTGATGCCGATTTGAATGGTAGAGAACATTTCATTTGGATTCTCCGATAATTCAAAGGCCTTTTTCGCGCGTTCATTGCCTGCTTCAGCTAACTCTTCAAGTTTACGTTTTTTCGCATTCACGATGGCTAACTCCGTCATGGAGAACAAACCATTTGCGATGATTAATACGATGATAATTATAAAATCTAAGGTCAGATCACTGTCCATGTAAGTAGATACTCCTTTTTAATGAGATACAATTCTGCACATGAGAATAATAGAAATATTATTATTAGTATACCATATTGGCATTAATAAGTATTTCATATAACAAAAGCACCCGATATGGGTGCTTTTGTTATATACTATTAACTAGCACAGAAAAAGGAGGGTTGCCGTCCTCCTTTTCCTTTTGCATGCATTAAATTCTACAAAAATATTTATTTCCTTTGTTATCTATTATGATACATGATTGATTTAATTTGTAAATAATACTCTAACAAGGGTATAGTATGTATAGAAATAAGATTAGTATTAATTATTAGTTCATATAATTTGGGCTTCATATAGGATTACATAGATGGTAACAGAGCAAGAATGGGAAAGTTTACTAAATATAAAGACTGCTGGTCGCGATGATAGCCGATCTGATACGGAGCATCATCCGTACGAGCCAACGGATTATTGCGTCTTGGAACGTTTGGCGAATAGTGGCTATATTCGCAAGAAACATACCCTCATCGACTATGGCAGTGGCAAGGGTCGTGTTAGCATTTTTATGGCCTACCAAACGGGCTGTCATTCTATCGGCATCGAATATGATGAACGATTATACGAAAAGGCTTTGCTCAATGGTGAAAGCCCAGCAGCGCGTAATCGTGTGTCTTTTGTCCTCGGTGATGCGGCTCTCTACGAGTTACCGGATCAGGCGGATCGATGCTTTTTCTTTAATCCCTTTGCCCTTCATACGATTAAGCGGGTATTAGGAAATGTATTTGATTCGCTATACCATCATCCTCGGGAGATTAAGTTATTTTTCTATTATGTTAATGAAGAGGTGGAGAACTT
>NZ_CALLVP010000007.1 GCF_938010505.1 uncultured Veillonella sp.
TGTATTGACCAGGACCAAGTACTAATGTATTTGGAGGTGTACCTACAGGTGTACCAAATGCACAAGATGCAGCAACGCCGATAGCCATCAATACAGCATGGGGATCAGCACCCATACCTTGGGCAATGGAGATACCGATAGGAGCCAATAATGCACAAGATGCAGTGTTAGACATAAATTGAGTCATAACACAAGACAAAACAAACAATACGCCTGTTGCAAAGTAAGGGCTAGGATCGGACCCCATAACGCCAATTACTGCATCGGCAATCATTTTACCTGCACCAGATTGGTCAAGTGCAGTTGCCACTGGCATCATACCAGCAAACAAGAAGATTGTTACCCAGTCAATGGATGTGTAAGCTTGTTTTTCGTTCAAGCAACCAGTTAATACGCAAAGCATTGCACCGATAACTGCAACCATGCTCAATGGTAAGTTAATACCAAAACCTTTTAGGAAGTCACCTAAAATCATAGCGATGATAACGCCTAAAAGAATAAGACCAGAGAACAATTGTTTCTTAGGATCGTTAGAAATATCTTCAGCAGCTACTTCTTGTTCAACTTCACCAGCATCAGTGATTTCATGTTTAGGTAATAAGTGTTTACCAATGAGCATCATGAAAATGATAGTAGCAATAGTCAAAGGAATACCGATCCAAGCAAATTCAAAGAAACCAAAAGGTGCAAGACCAAATTTAGTTAATGTACCACTTACGATAATATTTGGAGGTGTACCAACCATTGTAATAATACCACCGATACCAGCAGCAAATGCTAATGGCATCAATTGGCGAGATGCAGGAATCTTCGCAACAGCACAGATACCAACAACTACTGGAAGTAATGCAGCTGTTGTACCAGTGTTAGACAAGAATGCGGACATGGTAGCTGTAACAACCATAATTGCAAGCATTAAGCCATTTTCGCTAGTACCTGCACGTTTTACTACGGTTTCCCCAATTTTTTGAGCTAAACCGGTATAGAACAATGCAGCACCAACAACGAACATGCCAGCAAACAACACAACTGTACTATCAGATAAACCAGAGAATACAACCTTAGGAGTAATAATACCCATAAGGCCTAGAGTAATTGCACCGCCTAAAGAAGTGATAGCCAACGGAATAATTTCCGTAACGAATAAAACAGCCATGACTGCAAGGACGATTAAGGTTTGTTCTGCAGTACCCATACATCATCATCTCCCTTCAGAGAAATGCACTGATTGTATTAGATAAGATATAAGACATAGCCTACTATAGTAATAGCCGCAGCCATTAAAAAGGTTATCCCATACCCCTCTTTAGTTTTAGGATAGCCAAAGAATAACGCTTCCCCTAAAAAACCTCGGCGATTAAACCAAGAATATTTAGTTCTACGTTGAAACCATTTAGCTTTCCCTTCAACACCGATAATCAGTGCAGTAATAAAAAATACAATAAATGCCCAAATAAAACAAATCAGTATTTTTAATTCAATTGATAACAAGTGACCACCTCTACTATATTTAAAGCACTAAAAAGTTATTTAGTGAATTCTTGCTAATCACCTAATGACCGATCTAAAAAGCATTTATTGCAAATATTCCCTTTTATGCATGATTACATAATTACCAAGGGCTTTTTTATTCACCAAGGTGTACCTATTTAGGTACACCTTGGTGAATAATTATTTAATTATTAACGGTTAGCCAACATAGCAAGCATTGTACCTGCAGCTACTGCTGTACCGATAACGCCAGCTACGTTAGGGCCCATAGCATGCATGAGCAAGAAGTTAGCTGGATTAGCTTTCGCACCTACAACTTGAGATACACGAGCTGCCATTGGAACTGCGGATACACCAGCAGAACCAATAAGTGGATTTGTTTTACCACCGTCAAATAAGCTCATCAATTTACCAAATAATACGCCACCAGCTGTACCACAAATAAATGCGAACAAGCCTAAAAGAATAATTTTGATAGTTTCTAAGCTTAAGAAATGTTCCGCACTCATTGTCAAACCAGTACCAGTTGCTAAGAAGATAGTAACAGTATTGATTAACGCATTTTGAGATGTATCGGACAAGCGATCAGTTACGCCAGATTCACGGAACAAGTTACCTAACATCAACATACCTAAAAGGGATGTAATGGAAGGAAGCAATAAGGAAATGAAGATCGTTGCAACGATTGGGAATACGATTTTTTCAAAACGTGTAACTTCACGCAATTGTTCCATTACGATTTCACGCTCTTTTTGAGTAGTAAATAATTTCATTACAGGTGGTTGAATCAACGGTACCAAGGACATATAGGAATATGCGGCAACCGCGATAGCACCTAGCAAATGAGGAGCTAACTTAGTAGCTAAGTAGATAGATGTAGGACCGTCAGCACCACCGATAATACCGATAGCAGCTGCTTCTTGAGCCGTAAAGCCAAGCATCATTGCACCACCAAGAGCAGCAAATACGCCGATCTGAGCAGCAGCACCTAAAAGCAAAGTTTTAGGGTTTGCAATGAGTGGACCAAAGTCAGTCATTGCACCTACACCAAGGAAAATTAATGGTGGGAAGATTTCTTGGGAAATACCTGCACTTATAAGAGCCATAACGCCTTCTTCAAAACCGTTACGAGGAATATTAGCAAGTAAGCAACCAAACGCAATCGGACCCAACAATAATGGTTCAAACTCTTTGGCAAATGCTAAGTATAATAGGATCAAACCTACAAGAATCATAATAGCATTACCTAGTTCAAATGCGAGGAACCCGCTATCGTTAATAACGGATTGTATCGCAACAGCAAAAGCCTCCATATGCGTTCCCCTTTCACAAATATAAAATTGTTGTATGACGCGATGCCACCGCGTCATACACTACATGGTATTAGCCAAGAACAACCATGTCGTCGCCAGTGGATACAGTTTGGTTAGCAGCTACGCGAACTTCGGAAACTACAGCATCATGAGGAGCTGCAATTTCATTTTGCATTTTCATAGCTTCAAGAATCAACAAAGTTTCACCTTTTTTAACTGCTTGACCAGCGGATACTGCTACAGATAGGATTTTACCAGGCATTGGAGCTTTTACAGTTTCAGCACCTGCTGGAACTGGAGCTGCTGCTGCAGCTGGAGCTGGTGCAGGAGCTGCTTTAGGAGCTGGAGCTGCTGCTGGAGCTGCTTTAGGAGCCGCTGCAGAAGCCGCCGCTTTTACTTCATTAACTTCTACATCATATGCTGTACCATTTACTGTAACGTTGAATTTTTTCATCTTAAATTCCTCCAAAATGTGTATGACTACACTATAATTTATAAATTTCTTTTACACATATTTAATCTGATAATCCTATCGATTACCTAGTTAGGCAATAATCTTATCGATTACCACGCAAACGGCCTTCCATTTTCCAATTGTAGCTTACGATTGGACGGATATGCGCGATTTGATCTGCGGAATAACCCATTGCCGCTAATGCACCAACGATTACCGCTACTACATCTTGAGATGGAGCCTTACCGCTAGTTGCTGTAGCATTGCTCATTAAAATGCCTCCTAAAAATTTTTTAACCTCTACCGCTTAAACGACCTTCCAAACGCCATTTAGCACTTGTTGCTGTAGGTCGGATAGATGCAATTTGTTCAGATGAGTACCCCATCGCCACAATGGCACCTACGATAGCTGCTACTACTTCATCCTCATTTTGAGCAGATGCACTTGGTGCAGCCACAGGAGCCGCTGGAGCTGCAACAGTTGTGTCAGTTTTAGGCGCTTCTTTCTTCTTCTTAGTTGGATCGATTAAATAAACGATTTTCATAAGAACACCTAAAGCAATCAACACAGCAAATACAACTGTCATATTAATCGCCATAATTAGCCAAGGATTGGTAGTAACTGCTTGTCCTTCCATAATCATTCCCCTTTCTAAAAAATTAGTAAAGAAAGGTATCTCCCAAATTCGATGATATGTTTACCGAATCGAATTATAATGGAATATTACCATGTTTCTTTGGAGCACGGTTTTCACGTTTGCTTGCAAGCATTGCCAAAGCGTTGATAACTGCTGGACGAGTTTGTTTTGGTTCGATAACTACATCTACGAAACCACGTTCTGCAGCTTTGTATGGAGTTGCGAACTCTTCCACGTATTTAGCTGTTTTAGCATCTTTATCTTCGTCTTTCTTGAAGATGATGTTAGCCGCACCAGCAGGACCCATTACAGCGATTTCGGATGTAGGCCAAGCGTATACTTGGTCAGCGCCCAAATCTTGGGAACACATAGCGAGGTAGGAACCGCCATATGCTTTACGAGTGATAACAGTAATTTTTGGTACTGTTGCTTCAGAGTAAGCATACAACATTTTAGCACCATGACGAATGATACCGCCCCATTCTTGATTTGTGCCAGGCAAGAAACCAGGAACGTCAACGAAGTTAACGATTGGAATATTGAAAGCATCACAGAAACGGATGAAACGGGAAGATTTGTCAGATGCATTGATGTCTAAGCAACCAGCCATTACTTTTGGTTGGTTAGCAATGATACCAACGGATTGACCATCAAAACGAGCGAAGCAAGTGATGATATTTGTAGCATAGAATGGTTGTACTTCATAGTATTCGCCATTATCTACAGTAGCTGCGATAACATCCTTCATGTCGTAAGGCATGTTACTGTTATCTGGCAACAAGCTATTCAAACCTTCGTCTTCACGAGTTGGATCGTCACCAGTATCTACTAATGGAGCATCTTCCATATTGTTGGATGGCAAGAAGCCTAATAAGTAACGAATTTGAGCTATACAATCATCTTCATTTTCAGCTGCGAAGTGAGCAACACCAGACACAGAGTTGTGAGCCATTGCACCACCAAGATCTTCAGCTGTTACTTCTTCACCAGTTACAGATTTGATAACTGCAGGACCAGTGATGAACATTTGAGATGTATGTTTAACCATGTAGATGAAGTCAGTTAATGCTGGAGAATATACAGCACCACCTGCGCATGGACCCATGATTACGGAAATTTGTGGAATAACGCCAGATGCATTTGTATTTTCGAAGAAAATTTTACCGTAACCTGCAAGCGCATCTACTGCTTCTTGAATACGAGCACCACCGGAGTCGTTGATACCAACAATAGGAGCACCCATTTTCATTGCCAAACGTTGTACTTTAACGATTTTAGCGGCATGCATTTCACCAAGAGAACCACCTTCTACAGTGAAGTCTTGTGCGAATGCGTATACTAAACGACCGTCAATAGTACCATAACCTGTTACTACACCTTCGCCTGGTAATTCTTTCTTTTCTTGACCGAAGTTAACACAACGATGTTTAACGAATTGATCAAGTTCAACGAAAGAGTTATCATCGAACAATTTAGCCAAACGTTCGCGAGCAGTCATCTTGCCTTGAGCATGTTGTTTCTCAACGCGTTTTTCACCACCAGCTGCTTTAACTTTAGCTAGTTTCTCGTGCAATAACTCGATTTTTTCCTGCACTGTTGCCATTATAGCACCTCCAAATAAAACTTGTTACAGTATCATTTTATTTCATTAATAATTAAAGTTCAAGCATGATACATATTTAACATATAACCTAGGATTATATGTATATATATAGCTATAACTCATACATAATGATGTGAATTGGATACCGTATTATTTCATACGTTGACATAATTCAAGCAATACGCCGCCAGTTGCTTTTGGATGTAAGAAAGCAATTGCAGAGCCGCCTGCACCATAACGAGGTTTTTCGTCAATCATACGAACGCCTTTAGCCATTAAATCAGCAATAGCATTTTCAATATTATCAACGCGCAATGCAACGTGTTGGATACCATCACGACCGCCATTTTTTTCGATGAATTTACCGATAGGGCCGTCTGGAGTTGTAGTTTCTAAGAATTCAAGTTCAGCATCGCCACATGGGAAGAAGGATACTTTTACTTTTTGTTCTTCTACGATTTCATCTTCAGGAAGATGTTCTATACCCAATGCATTTTTGTAGAATTCTTTAGTTGCTGCTAAATCATTAACACCAATACCAATGTGATCCACTTGTAATACTTTAAAAGCCATTTCGATTATCTCCTTTTCAAGGCTAAATCTCTAATGCTATGTAGTCGCCGTCTACTTTAGCACGCTTGTCATTACGCCACTAACAACTGTATATGGATCGCTTTCGCGCTCATTAACAGCTGTCACTTGGCTATTAAATTCGTCGCTTGTAATGATTTTTTCAGCTACATAACGACCAATTTGTTCATTAATCATTGCGATGATTTCATCACGAGTACGTTCTGCCCGACGAGATTCCAATTCACCAGAATCTTCAAGATACTCAAAATGTTCATCTAAGGCTTCGATGAGTTCATCTACACCTTGGTCCTTGCTAGCAATTGTGCGCTTAATTGGTGGGCGCCATTTTACCTCGCGAGAGTCTAGGTCTAGCATCATTTCAATTTCTACATTCAAACGATCGCAACCATCTCGGTCAGCTTTATTGATAGCAAATACATCGCCGATTTCAAGAATACCCGCTTTGATAGCTTGGATATCATCACCGAGACCAGGAACAAGTACAACTAATGTAGTGTCCGCATTTTTTACGATATCTACTTCAGATTGACCTACACCTACTGTTTCAATGATTACTAAATCCATACCAAAGGCATCCATAAGTTTTACAACGTCTGCAGTCTTTTTGGATAAACCACCAAGACTACCACGCGTGCCCATGCTTCGAATGAATACATTTTCGTTTAATGTTAAGTCATTCATTCGAATACGGTCCCCCAAGATAGCACCACCAGAGAATGGGCTAGTTGGGTCGATGGCAACGATACCGATTTTTTTACCTTGATCTAGATAATGTTTAACAACTTTATCTGTCAAAGTACTTTTACCAGCACCAGGGGCCCCAGTAATACCGAGAATACGTGCATTCCCTGTTTTAGGGTAAATAGCCTTCATAATATCGATGGCATTATCATACTCGTTTTCTACAGCTGTGATAGACCGTGCTAAGGCTAGTCTTGAACCTTCAAAAAGGCCTTTAACTAAATCCATTCGCTTCACCACCTATCTTCGAATATGGGAATAGAGGGATTCATCTATTCTAGCTGAGTCCCTCTCACCCATTAATTTATTATTTTACGTTTTCGTTGATGAAGTTAACGATATCACCAGTTGGTGTACCAGGTGTGAATACAGCAGCTACGCCAGCATCTTTCAAGCCAGGGATATCAGCGTCAGGAATAACGCCGCCGCCGATTACAAGTACATCACCCATGCCTTTTTCTTTCAAAAGTTCAACAATTTTAGGGAACAATGTGTTGTGAGCACCGGAAAGAAGGGATAATGCTACTACATTAACGTCTTCAGAAAGAGCTGCTTCAACGATTTGTTCTGGAGTTTGACGAAGACCTGTGTAGATTACTTCGAAACCAGCATCGCGAAGAGCGCGTGCTACTACTTTTGCACCACGGTCATGACCATCAAGACCTGGTTTTGCTACGATTACTCTAATACGTTTTTCTGCCATGATTTATTACCTCCGAAATTAGCCGATATTATAATGTGGAATGAGCTTCGTATTCACCGAATACTTCGCGCAATACATTACAAATTTCACCCAAAGTAGCATATGTTTTAACTGCTTCAAGAATTAATGGCATCAAGTTAACGTTTTCATCAGCTGCGCCTTTTTTAAGAGCTGCCAATGCTGCATCAACTGCTGCTTGATCGCGGTTAGCGCGAACTGCTTGAGTTTTCTTGGATTGGTTTACACCTACGGAAGCATCTACACGAAGCAAGTCTTTTGGAGCTTCTTCTTCAACTTGGAATTTGTTTACGCCAACGATTGTACGCAAGCCAGATTCAACTTCCATTTGCCATTTGTAAGCGGATTCTTGAATTTCTTTTTGGATGTAGCCTTTTTCGATTGCTACTACAGCGCCGCCCATTTCATCAATTTTCTTGATGTATGTCATAGCTTCGTCATAGATAGCGTTAGTCATAGCTTCTACATAGTAGGAACCGCCCAATGGGTCAACTACGTCAGCCAAACCAGATTCGTAAGCCACGATTTGTTGAGTACGAAGAGCTACTTGTACAGATGCTTCTGTAGGAAGAGCCAAAGCTTCGTCACGAGAGTTTGTATGTAAGGATTGAGTACCGCCCATTACAGCAGCTGCAGTTTGAAGAGCAACACGAACGATGTTGTTATCAACTTGTTGTGCAGTCAACATAGAACCAGCTGTTTGAGTATGTACACGAAGCATCATGGATTTTGGTTTTTTAGCACCAAAACGTTCTTTCATGATAGTTGCCCATAAGCGACGGGATGCGCGGAATTTAGCAACTTCTTCAAGTACGTTGTTATGAGCATTCCAGAAGAAGGAAAGACGACCAGCGAAGGAGTCAACGTCAAGACCAGCTTTCAAAGCTGCTTCTACGTACGCGATACCATCTGCAATTGTAAATGCGATTTCTTGCGCTGCTGTGGAACCTGCTTCACGGATATGGTAACCAGAGATAGAAATTGTATTCCATTTAGGAACGTATTGAGAACAATATTCGAAGATATTAGTGATCAAACGCATGGAAGGTTTTGGAGGGAAAATGTAAGTACCGCGAGCTGCATACTCTTTCAAAATATCATTTTGAATTGTACCCATCAATTCAGTAGAAGGTACACCTTGTTTTTCAGCTACTGCGATATACATTGCCAACAAAACAGACGCTGGAGCGTTGATTGTCATGGATGTGGATACTTTGCCAAGGTCGATGCCGTCGAACAAGATTTCCATATCTTTCAAGGAGTCAATCGCAACACCTACTTTACCAACTTCACCTTCAGCCATAACGTCATCAGAGTCATAACCGATTTGTGTAGGTAAGTCGAATGCACAGGAAAGACCAGTTGCACCAGACTCGATTAGGTAACGGTAACGTTTGTTGGATTCTTCAGCAGTTGCAAAACCTGCATACATACGCATTGTCCAGAAACGGCCACGGTACATAGTAGGTTGTACACCACGAGTATAAGGGAATTCGCCAGGCATCCCCAAATCGCGTTCATAGTCGAAACCTTCGATATCAACTGGTGTATATACACGGTTGTACTTCAAGTTTTGACGTTCTGGAGTTTTTGCACTTCTTTCGTCACAAAGTTTGTTATACTCAGCAATTTGGGCTTTTAAGTTTTCGTAAGCCATGTTTTCATCATCCTCCTAAAAAAACAGGTTATTTTTTCATGCTTCCAGTTTCTGTGAAGCGTTTATGCCAAGAAAGAGCTTCGTCAAGCAACATTGGTGTATGGGCATTTTTTGTTGCTGCTAATGCTTTTTCTAGGTATTCAGTTAACATTGGTTTGTAGTCTGGGTGAGCACATTTTTCAATAATCAAACGAGCTCTTTCCACTGGGCTCAAACCACGGCAGTCAGCCACACCTTGTTCTGTACAGAAAATCATAGTGTCATGTTCTGTATGATCTACGTGAGATACATAAGGAACGATGGAACTGATGTCACCGTCTTTAGCAACGGAGTTAGTACAGAAGATTGTGAGGTATGCGCTACGAGCGAAGTCGCCGGAGCCACCAACACCGTTCATCATTTTCGTACCCATGATATGAGTAGAGTTTACATTGCCAAAAATATCAAATTCAATTGCAGTATTCATGGCAATAACGCCAAGGCGTCTTGCGATACCAGGGTTGTTAGAAATTTCTTGAGGTCGAAGAATAATTTTTTTACGATATTCATCGATATTGTCATAGAAACGTTTCAACCCTTCTGGAGAAGGACTCAATGCAGTACCGGAACATACAGTTACTTTACCTGCATCGATAAGGTCAAACATACCATCTTGAATAACTTCAGTGAAGATAGACAAGTTAGTGAAAGGACCTTTAGCAAGACCACTGATTACAGCGTTTGCTACGGAACCTACACCAGATTGCAATGGAAGTAAGTTTTCTGGCAAGCGACCACCTTTGATTTCATTTTGGAAGAATTCAATCAAATGTTGGCTCATTTTTTTAGCGTCATCATCGATAGGAGCTAGAGGTCTAGTTGTATCAGGAATGTCGCAAGGAACGATAGCCACAATTTTTGCAGGGTCGCAAGGAATTGCTTCAGTACCAATACGATCACCAGCAGTTTCCAATGGAATTGGTTTACGATATGGTGGATCGAGTGGTTCGTAGATATCATGCATACCTACCAAAGAAAGTGGTTGAGATACGTTTACTTCTACGATAACTTTTTTCGCTTGGCTCACAAATGTTGGGGAGTTACCAACAGATGTTGTAGGAACAATGGAGCCATCTTCGTTGATTTGTGCAGCTTCGATAATTGCTACATCTAAATCGCCAAAGAAGCCATAGCGAACGTTTTGTGCCATTGTGCTTAAATGCATATCAATATAATTGATTTTACCGCTATTTAAAGCTTTACGAGTGTCCCCATTAGTTTGATATGGGAAACGACGATTAATACCGTTAACGCGAGTCAACGCACCGTCAGCTTCATCACCTACGGAAGCACCTGTCCACAAATCGATTTTGAATGGTTCTTTTTCCATTCTTTCTGCCAATGCCAATGGCACAGCTTTTACATAACCTGATGGAGTAAAGCCGGAAATACCAACTTTATCGTTAGGGTTAATCAAAAGAGCTGCTTCAGAAGCAGTGACAATTTTACCTTGGAGGTCCGCGCTTTTAACGCGGTCTTTGATGTCCATCACCATTACCATCTCCTTTAAGAGTAACATTGTATAAACGACAGTTTAATCTCTTGGTCGTTCCTTAAACCGACTTCATCGTAGTTCAGAACCAATGTATTGTCAACTTATATGACTAAAATGTATTTTTTATCACACTTCACTAGTGTATTATGACTAAAACGCATGAGTTTTTACATTTTCACATAAGTTTTATTCACACCGTTATAACTCACAGGAATTATCGATTTAGTAGTATATATTGATGTTTTCCATCTACATCGAACTATCTCTATACAATATATAGAACCCTCTCAATATAAAACAATATTCTATACACAAGAAATGCCCCGCACACCTCCCTATAAAGATACAATGATATGCAAAAAACCGGCTCTCAAATGCAAGCAATAATGTTCAATTATCTCTAACATTAGAAAACCGGTTAATAATACTTAAACTTACCCTACCAAGGTATGTATAAATTATACCATATTATGAAATTATATCGCTACCATAAAACTTACTAATTATACAAGATATACCTTTTAAGTATGGTTATTCGTTGAAAGTTGTACTTTCACAAAGGCCCCAACCCAACCAAGAAGTTGCCAAAAAACGATGGTAACTTGATGACTATAGAGCTCAAAATCAGATAATCCACTAAAGAGAACACCGACGGCTAAAGCACCTATACCTATCTGTGCAGCTTGTCGGAACGTATCCCCTTTCAAGCGAACAGATGTAACAACATGACCTACGATAACTGCTAGGAATGATAGCAAGCCAGGAATTCCTGTTTCAGCCAATATATTTAAATATAAATTATGGGCATGATACATCAATACATTAGGCCCTTGAATGTAATAGTTATAATCTGGATAGACTAAATAGAATGTATTCCACCCTATACCAAAGATTGGATTTTCTCGTACGATATACATCGTACTATCCCATAGAGCCCAACGAAGATCTGATGACGTATCGTGACCTTGAAATATAGACCAAAGGCGTGAAGCAATCTCCCCTTCGTAGAAGTACAGAATTATAGGGATTACTAACAAGGATAAAAATAGTCGTCGCTCTACGAAAATAGCCCAATACAGAATCATAGCCGCAAAGCTAATCCAAATGCCACGAGAATAAGTTAAGAGCATCGTTAAAAATAATACGACACCAATGATCAGCATTGTAAGAACTTCACGAGTGCGATTTTCTTTCATATATACAAGAATATAGCTGATACATACACTGAGTACCATCAATAAATAGGCTCCTAATAAATTAGGATTTTGCAATGTAGACGCCATTCTACGCATCAATTTTGGAAACTGAGCTGCATCTACCCATTCTTTTATATGTATATTGGGAACAAATATATACTGATAGGCCCCAATTATGCATACAAGAACGGCTGTGCCTAAAAAGGCACGGAGAAAATAATTCCACTGTTTAGGTGTTTTAATATAGGTACGAACTAAATAGTACATACCCCCACCAGCTACAATTTGGTAGAACCAACTCTGAATAGACCAGTCCCAGTTTGGAGACATTAACGACGATATGCCTGTCCATATAACAAAAAACATAACAGTCCAGGATAGATAACCTGTCGGCAGACTCAATGATTTACTAGAAATTAAATCATATAATGCTAGACCTATGGCTAACCAGAGGAGTACATCTCCTACCATTGGTTGAAGAGGCATCGCAACAGCAACACCATAAATTAATCGTTCTATATAAAAGCTAAGTCGCTTCTGATTGGGAATGAGTGAGAGTTCCATAGTCTCACCTTAATGACTCATCTCATGGTTAAACCATTGACGAGCATCCCCTAAAATATATAAAGAACCGCATACGGCGATGATATCACCAGACTTTGTATGCTTATATGCCAATACTAATGCATCCTCAACAGAGTCTGCAGTTTGAGCTGTCGCTTTTGGTACCGTACGGCGAACCAGTTCAACCAAGGTTTCAGGTACTTCCGTTCTATCGCTTGGTGCGGGCACAACGAGCACTGTGTCACCCACTTTAACCACTTCACGGATAATAGCCGCTTGGTTCTTATCTTTAAGAATAGCCATTACAATCGTTTTTGGGGTATCCTTAAACAACTCGCCATACGTCATGGAAAAGGATTCAGCCCCTGCCGCATTGTGGGCACCATCAAAGATAAAAGTACGATCTAAACCTCTTTTAACTTCAAACCGTCCTGCCCAAGTAGTACGAGCAAAGCCTTCACGCATCGTTTCTTCGCTGATGTTTGTATCCTCTTTCATCAACAGGCGTACCGCCATCAATGCACAAGCTAGGTTTACAGATTGGTGAATGCCCACCATTGTCGTAAATAACATGGCAGGTGCTGCATCATTAGTACTAACCGTAATCATTTGACCACCAGTTACAGCGCTGCGACTATCGATACCGAAATCTTTATTGAAAGCATAAAGTTTAGCATGTTTTTCTTTAGCTACGTCCTCAATGATACTAAGAGGTGTACCTTGTGCCGCTGTTACTACAGGCACCTTAGATTTGATAATACCCGCTTTATGGCGTGCAATTTCCTCGACAGTATCACCACAATATGCTTGATGATCTATTGTTACATTAGTAATAACAGATACTTTAGGAGTAACGATGTTCGTAGAGTCTAGTAAGCCACCTAATCCGACTTCTACCACAGCATAATCTACACCTTGATCCTTAAAGAACAAGAAAGCTGCTGCCGTCAACATTTCAAATTGTGTTGGCGCTTCTACTCCGTTGCTAATGATAGTATCTACGGCAACCTTTACGCGACTAATTAACTCGCCAAAGGCTTCCTCAGTAATATTCCCATCATTAATTTGAATTCGCTCCGTATAGGATTGAAGGTGAGGCGATGTAAATCGCCCCACCCGTAATCCACTTGTAAACAGTGCGTAGGAAATATATGAGGTAACCGAGCCCTTACCATTCGTGCCTGTCACATGAACAATTTTATAATCTTCTTGTGGATTTCCCAATACATCCATAAGAGCTGTAATTCGTTCAAGGCCAGGCTTAATACCGAATGAGGATGCCTGTTCTAAATAGGCTAAGACCTCTTGATATGTCATATAAACCTCCTATTATAAGGTTTCGAGGAACGCTTCACGTTCCAATAACGCTTGTTGTTTTTGTTTATATTCTTCTAACTTTTCTTTTTCTTTTGCGACTACAGCTTCAGGAGCTTTTGCTAAGAAACCTTGGTTAGACAATTTACCTTCCAAACGGGAAATCTCTTTTTCCATTTGTACTTTTTCCTTCGCAATACGCTCTTTCTCTTTTTCACCGTCGATCAAGTCTTTAAGCAAGAGATATACTTCCATACCATTTACAACTGTTACAGTCGCATTTTCTGGTTTAGCATCGTTTGCACCTAGAATTGTTACTTTCTCAGCCCAAGCCAATGTTACAAAGTAGTCACTATGGTCCGCTACAGTCTGAGCTAGTGTTGCATCTGTAGGAGCCACGATTACCTCTGCTTTTTTACCTAATGGTACATTCATTTCAGCACGCATGTTACGAATGCCTTTAATAGCGTCCATCATAACTTCCATTTGACGAGCTGCACTATCAAGATTGCCAAAGTTCAATGCTTCTGGCCATTTAGCAACTACGATGCTGTCCCCTTCATGTGGCAAATGTTGCCAAATATGTTCTGTTACAAACGGCATAAATGGATGTAACAATTCTAACATTTGACGCAAGATTGTTACGAGCAAGTATTGAACTGTACTACGATCGCGTTCGTTACTTTCACTATACAAACGAGGTTTCGCTAATTCAATGTACCAGTCGCAGTACGTATTCCAAATGAAGTCATATACGGAACTAGCTGCTTCGCCTAACTCGAATTTATCGAGGTTAGATGTAACGCTTTGTACTGTTTCATTGTATTTTTGAATAATCCATTGGTCAGCCAATGTCAAATCATCTGCAGTTGGAACAAAGCTTTCATCAAAATTTGTAAGATTCATCAATACAAATTTAGATGCATTCCAAATCTTGTTCGCAAAGTTACGATTGGCTTCAACACGTTCCATGTAGAAACGCATATCATTACCAGGTGTATTGCCTGTTACAAGAGTAAAGCGCAATGCATCGGCACCGAATTGGTCAATCACCTCAAGAGGATTAATACCATTACCTAATGATTTACTCATCTTGCGACCTTGACTATCGCGTACAAGACCGTGGATAAATACGTGTTTGAATGGAATTTCATCTTCAAACTCAAGAGCCATGAAGATCATACGTGCAACCCAGAAGAATATGATATCATAACCAGTCACAAGAACGCTTGTTGGATACCATTGTTTGAGTTCTGCAGTTTGCTCAGGCCAGCCCATGGTTGCAAATGGCCATAAACCAGAACTGAACCATGTATCGAGAACGTCTGGATCTTGTGTTACATGACCGTGACAATGAGGACATTCAGTAATATCTTCACGACTTACAATAGTTTCGCCGCAATCATCACAGTACCATGCAGGAATGCGATGGCCCCACCATAATTGACGAGAAATAGTCCAGTCGCGGATGTTTTCGAGCCAGTTTACATATGTTTTAGTAAAGCGTTCAGGAACAAACTCTACTTCATCTTCTTTGACAACTTTAAGAGCGGGCTCTGCCAACGGTTTCATATCTACGAACCATTGTTTAGATACCATTGGTTCGATAATTGTATTACAACGAGAGCAATGACCTACCGCATGGTCATGATCATCGATTTTTTCAAGTAAGCCTAACTCTTGAAGTTCAGCTACTACTTGCTTACGTGCTTCTTCACGAGGCAAGCCATTGAATTTACCAGCACCTTCGTTCATTGTCGCATCATTGTTCATAACAACGATGGACTCTAAATCATGGCGTTGGCCCATTTCAAAGTCATTAGGGTCATGAGCAGGAGTAATTTTTACGCAACCTGTACCGAAACTAGCATCTACATAGTCGTCGGCAATCACAGGAATCTCACGATTAACAAATGGCAATACCAACGTTTTACCAATGAGATCTTTATAACGATCGTCTTCAGGGTTTACAGCTACTGCTACGTCACCAAACATAGTTTCAGGACGAGTGGTAGCAACTATAACGAAGCGATTATCTTCACCTTTTACAGGATATTTAATATGCCATAAATGGCCATGTTCGTCTTCATG
>NZ_CALLVP010000008.1 GCF_938010505.1 uncultured Veillonella sp.
TCGATCGCTCACCAGAACGCATTCATAATCTTGAAAATACATTAGATGTTAGCCTTGTACAAGGTAATGGCAGTGATGTTGAATTACTGAATGAAATCGGTATATCTGACGTTGGTATGTTTATTGCTGTTACCGATTCGGACGAGGTAAATATGCTATCTTGTGCGGTGGCTAAAATAAAAGGTGTTCCTACGACTATTGCTCGCGTTCGTGATAATAGTGTAGCGGAACATATGGATGAGGAGATGCGAGCTCAATTAGGTGTCGACCTTTTTATCAATCCTGAAATGGTTACAGCTCAAGAGCTACTACGAATTCTAGAAACTCCATCAGCTATTGATGTTGAGGAATTTGGTCAAGGTGCAGTGCGCCTTATGGAATTCAAACTTACTGATGAATTTCCTTTGTTAGGGCAATCATTAAAAGATATTCGCTTCCCTGAAGGTGTTTTACTAGTGGGTATTTTACGCTATGGTGAAATGATCATTCCTCATGGTGAAAGTTATTTACAAGCCGATGATAGCGTATTTTTCTTAGGGCTCAAAGAGGCCGTTTCTGAGGTCGAAAAGCTTTGGTTCCACAATTATAGTACCTTTTATAAACGTGCCGTTATTATTGGTGCAGGTCTTTTAGGTCGTAATTTGACTGTACTACTTGAAAAAGCAGGTTTTTCTGTTAAAGTTATTGAAAAAGACTTTGACCGTTGTGAACAACTTGCTAATCAAGTTGATAAGGCCATGGTTATCAATGGAGATGGTACTGATTTTGATTTGCTCGAAGCTGAAGAAATTGCTGATAGTGATGTTATTATTGCTTTAACTGACGATGATAAACTCAATTTACTTGTTGCACTTGTAGGTAAGCATATGGGCATTCCTAAGACCGTAGTTCGCGTAGGTCGCCCAGAATATATTATGTTGATGGAGCAAGTAGGTATTGATGTAGTATTCTCTCCGCGTTTATTAACAGCAAGTCAAATCTTGCGATTTGTACGAAGTGGAGAAGGGGTTGTATCTATTTCCACCTTTGAAGGCGGTAAGGCCGAATCAATCGAGATTGAGATTACTAGTGAATCTCCAGTAGCAGGTAAGCAGCTGAAAGATATTCGCTTGCCGGGAAAAGCTTTAGTAGGTGTTATTTTGCGAGGTGATGAGGCAATTGTACCTCGTGGTAATACAGAAATTTTAGATGGGGATCATATCGTACTATTTACATTACCTGAAACGGTAAGTAAATTACTTAAATATCTTACTTAATTTGGAGGGGCTATGCGAATTCAAATCGTTATGTCCTTAGTGGGCCGACTGCTTTATATATTTGGTGCTTTTACCATTATTCCTTTTATATATGGTGTCGTATTTGAAACTGCATATTGGTCATTTTTGATAACTACATGCCTTTCTTTAGGTTTAGGTGGTCTTTTATCCTATTATGGTCGTGAAAGTCAAAGCTTTAGCCTTCGAGATGGTTTCTTGGTTGTATCCTCTACTTGGATACTTACTGTTTTATTAGGGGCGTTACCATTTTTAGGTAGTGGTGTATTAACAAATGTTTTTGATGCACTATTTGAAGCTACATCGGGGATTACTGCAACAGGTGCCACTATTATTTATAGTGTTGACGATCTACCAAATTCGTTCATATTATGGCGTGGCCTTATGCACTGGATTGGCGGTATGGGGATTATCGTTCTCATTTTGTCATTTCTTAAAAACTTAGGTGCCGATGCAGCTCATTTCTTTAATGCGGAGGCATCAGTACCAAAACCAGGTATAGTAATGCCACGTATTCAATCGATGGCTACTAAACTTTGGCGGTTATATGTTTCTTTTACTGCGCTTTGTTTCCTTATGCTTTGGGCAGGTGGTATTGAACCATTTGATGCCCTAAATTATGCTTTCTCCATTATTGCTACCGGCGGTTTTGCACCAACATCAGCTGGGGCTTTTATATATGAACAAAGTAATTATATTTGTTTCGTCTTTATTTTCTTTATGTTTCTTGCGGGTGGCAATTTCTCCGTTTATTATAATGCACTTCAAAAAGGTATTGGTGTTTTAATCAATGATTTTGAAACACGAATGTACTGGCTTGTTGTGTTTATTGGCATTACCATAGTAACAATATCTTTAGCTTTGCATTCAAGCTTTTCCAATCCATTAGAAGTTGTTAGAAATGCTGCTTTTAACTTGGTATCTCTTCAAACTGGTAGTGGCTTTGCTATTAGTGATTATGATTTGTGGCCTGCTACCGCACAGATGATGTTATTTATTTGTACATTTTTTGGTGGTTGTAGTGGTTCTACAACAGGAGGCGTAAAAATTATACGACTTATTATTTTGATCAAGAGTTGTATTATTTATTTACGAAAATCTATTCATCCTGATATGGTGCAAGTGGTTCGTATTAATGGCAAACCGATGCCTATTAAATGGATTCAGATGACACAGCAATTTTTATTTTTATATTTAATGATTTATGTGGTATCTGTTTTTCTAATAACTTGTACTGGTCTTAATACATATGATTCCATGCAGGTTGTTACGGCCTTCCTTAGTAATGTGGGCCTTGGATTTGGTGGTTTTGGTCCTACTGATTCCTTTAGTATTATGCCTGATACTGCTAAATGTATTGCTATTGTCGATATGTTATTAGGTCGTTTGGAGTTATTTACGATTTTAGTTATGCTTCATCCTCAGTTTTGGGAAGGATATTTCATTAAAAAAGAGGTTCCTAAGCGTTATCGTATTTTATAGGAGGGCGGAACTATATGAACGTTATAAAACGCCCCCTAGGGCTTTATAAAGCAAATTGTTATGTGCTTATAAAAGAGGGGAAGTCTTTAATTATTGATCCAGGATTTCATTGTAACCATATTATAGATATGGTTGCAGAGTCTGAACCCATAGCGGTTTTATTAACACATGGTCATTGTGACCATGTGTCAGCTTTAGATGAAGTATGTACACATTATAATATTCCCGCTTATTTACATCCTTTAGATCAAGAGTTATTACAGCTAATTCGACGTAGGCCTAGTGTGTATAAAAAGAAAATGTATACAAGTTGTAATGATTTGGTAGAAGGTCGATTACAGTTAGAGCCTTTTGATATACTAGTTCATCATACACCTGGTCATAGTGCGGGATCGGTCTGCTTAGAAATTGAAGGTCATCTATTTACAGGTGATACTTTATTTAAACAAAATGTGGGGAATACAGATAATTATAAAAGTAATTCAGATGATTTGATTAAAAGCTTGAAGCACATTTTGAGTTTATCAAAAGACTTAATTGTTGAGCCAGGACATAAGGACTCTACTATACTAAAATATGAGAAAGAATTTATTAAAAATATTATAGTATAGTGTTGACAAAAGTTCTGATAACCGATATACTAAGCAAGTACTTTGGATACGGCCCCGTGGTGTAGCGGTTAACATGTCGCCCTGTCACGGCGAAGATCGTCAGT
>NZ_CALLVP010000009.1 GCF_938010505.1 uncultured Veillonella sp.
TACATTTGACAAAATGGATGATATTACATTACCACCGAATGAACTATTTACTGGCGACAAGCCTGTAATTTTACCTAAAATGGGGACAAATTATTCAACAGATACATCGATATGTATAAAGCATAGTGATCCATTTCCATTTAATTTATTATCAATAACTCGCATAGTTGAAATTGGCGGAGGATTAAGAGATGTTCCGGGACTATAAAATTGACGAAATTGAGCCTACACGGCGAGATAAATTAATTCATGACCTAGAAGTCAACCTAAGGGCGATAGATTCCATAGAAGTCAAAGAGGTGAATCGTTTATATCCTTTCAAGGATTTCTGTTCCGAGATTTGTAAATCTGATTATGATAGCCATGTCGTTGTAGAAGACGATGTGGCTATTTGCGTATATGGGATTGCAAAAGAACCAGTTAACGGAATGTATGTGATTTATTTTCTAGGCAATAAAGTATTAGAAAACGATATGCGATGGCAGATGCGTTTTATCAAATTAAGCAATCAAGTTATTGCTGAATGGTTAGAAACTCGTGAATGGCTATTTAATTACGTTCACACAACTAATATTAAAACAAAGCGATGGCTCGAATCGATTGGGGCCGTTATTCATCCAACTGTAAAAGTTGGCGATTTAGAATTATTCACTCTCAAGAAGGAGGACTTTATATGTGCTTACCCGCAGCGGCAATCTTAACCGCAGTCAGCACCGGAGTAGGACTGATTGCGCAAAATCAACAAACCAAAGCGCAAGTTTCGATGTACAACGCTCAAGCACAAGCGGCAGAAGCTAATAAGCGAATATCTGACCGTAAGCAAGAGCAAATTGCCATGCAACAGTTGCAAGAACGGGACAAGATGGATAATCGCATGCGCCTTGTAGCTGGAACGAATGCGGCAGAAGCAGGGGCCGGTGGGTTGCAAATGGCAGGATCCCCATTACAGTTAATGGCATCCAGTTACGATGAATACAACAAAGACATCTATAATTGGGAACAGAATAAAAACAATGCCATTTACAACGAATATTTGAATGGTATGAACTATCAGAATGAAGCTAATGCTGCACGTGCTTCCGCTAAGAATGCTCGACGTCAAGGCAATTTAGCAATGGTAGGCAGTATTCTTGGCGCCGCATCATCTATGTATAGTCTCAAACAGCAATATGCAGGAGGCAAGATGAAGACTACATATGGTGGTGACCCTGTGGGGTATACAGATAGGGGGCCGGTAGTGACTGTTAAACGTGATTACAAAATGAGGTAGGATATGAAATTTGTTAATTATGATCCAGCTCAAAAATTAAATACAATCCAAGGTGGCACACAAGCTAGCGGGAATGAAATGGCATATGGCGGTAATCAACAAGGATTGTCAAATTTAGGCAAAGCGATTGGTGATTTAGGTTCGACTATGCTACAAATCCAAAAACAAAAAGAATTGGTAGATGTAGTAAATGCGGCTAATGAATATACAGAAGCCATGAATCAGGCTATGTATGACCCTGAAAATGGTCTTATGAACCGTAAAGGAGAAAATGCATTAAATATTCCTACTGATTACAGCGAGATTGAATCTGTCAAACGAAATGGGATTCTTAGAAAATATCATTTTAAGATGACAGATTCGATTAATGCATTTAACAAAATTGTTGATAACGACAGAATAAATACAATTAATACAATTAATCGATATGTTCGTGGCCAATATGAGGATAGTGCCATGAAGGCGTTGAATATGAGCATTCAAAACATCGCTAATAACGGTGTTGTAAACAGCAATCCTGATTCATTTGGACAAACTATGCAACAAATAAGCGGTAGCGTTCATGTTCAACTTGCTAATCTTGGATATGACGATAATACGATTAATCTTCAAGTTAAAAAGGCGCAGCAAGATACTGCAGTTACCATGATTGAAAAGAAAATTTCTGATGATGATTTAGACGGTGCAAATAAGATGATTAATGCCGCCGCCGAATCTGGGCTGATTGATGAAAAGGAAATTATGGGGTATCGTCAAAAAGTACGTAATGCATCAATGGTATTAGCGACATCTGATGATAGTAAGATTGATAGTATTATTGGTGAGTTTGACCCTAATGACCCTGATTTGCTAGCTAAAGTTACCGATAAGTTGTTTAGTAGTGGATTCGGCAAGGTAGCTGGTGCTAGTGCATCCAATGCGACTGTGCAAGATGTTATGAATGCTGTAATGGGGCAAGAAAGCGGCGGCAATGCTAGTGCGGTTAATGGTCGAACTGGTGCATATGGTTTATTTCAAATCATGCCTGACAACTGGCCAGAGTGGTCAAAAGAGGCTGGACTTGCTGGTGCTGATATGTCAGACCCAGAGGCACAAAAGAAAGTGGCTGCATTCAAACTTGGTCAATATGTACAACGTTATGGTGTAGAGGGTGCGCTTGTTGCTTGGTATGCTGGCGAGGCAAATGGTGAGCGTTGGAGAGATGGTGCGCCTGATGCAATAGATGGAAATGGCGGTCATTATTCATGGGATGCACCGCAAGGTAATGGTGATGAGCCTAGTGTTCGTCAATATATGCAAGAAACAAAAGCTAGATTGCTTGGTGATGGTAAAGCCCAAGAGGAAACACCAGCTGAAGCACAAAAGCGTAAGGACATGATTCGACGAAACGTAGCGACACGGTTAGAAGTGATGGCTAAACGCAAAGCACAAATTCTTGAAAACCAAAAAGTAGAGATTGAGCAACGTGTAGCAGCGGCGGTAAAGAATGGCGCTACTGATGTTGAAGTATTGAAGATGCGACAAGATTATGCAGAAACACATTCTGAATATCAACGAGCAATGCAAGGACAGTTAAACCAAGCACAGATTTCTGCAAATAAAGCTGCCGCAAAAGCATTGCAAGCAAAAGAGGCTAATGTATTAGCAGTTAAGACTGCTATTTCTAATGGACAGTTTAAAAGCATGGATGATTTAAACAACTTCATGGGGCAAATGGGTGTGTACTTCACACCGCCACAACTAGCACAAATCAACCATGAATTTGATGAATATTCAAATGGTACTGGAAAGTATTCCCCTGAAATGTCAGGGATGAAAAGTAGCATAGAAAATTTAGCTGGTAGAAAAATAGATGGTGTTGAATGGCAAGGTGTATCAACCGCAGTTTATCCTAAAGTACAAGAGTTTAGGAAACAACACGGCTATGATCCATCACCAGCACAACTAGCACAATGGGGTGCTGATGCGGTAGCAGAACAAACAATCGCATCTACAGAAACTGGTAAATATTGGGGTGTAGGTAAACGTGCTAACTTCTTTGGTGGTAGAGGGGCTGCATTATCTTATACTGATGCGCAATTAGCATCACAAGGTATGTATGGTTTATACAACACAACTGGTGCAGATGGTCAGCCATACTACGTTTATAAAGATGCTAGGGGCGAAGAATACACCATTACACCAGAACAATTAGCTGAAAGGTTAGGTCAATAATGAATAAGATTACACCTGAACAAGCGACAAAGGGTACATTTGGAATTAAATCTAATGCAAATGTAGGTTTTGTTGGTGGTGTTCAACAAGAAGTAACAGACAATTCATATAGTAAAGCTATAGGTAACGCAGTTAGTGGTATTAGTGATTGGGTAACGAAAGACCCATCAACCGCTACAGTCGATGTAAATGCAATGAACGCATTAACACAAACTGATGTTACACCGCAACAAAGCGAGAACTTTGTAAATAAAGCTAGCGAAATATTACAACCGGCCATGCATCGTGCTGAACAAATCTATCTATGGAATAAAGAAGATTGGAGCCGGTCTGCTATTGATAGTGGTGAAAAGCTAGGCATTAATCCAGATTTAATTATGGCAAGTGGACAAGAAGGTATCAGACGTGCTGAATTGGCTGCTGCACAATTGGATAGAGGGAAAACTATTCAAGAGATCCGTGATATGTATCCGGAACTTAATAACATAAATTATAAAAGTTCTGCTGAAGCTATTACTGCATTACGCAATCTTGAATCCATCAATAATACTCATGGGGTATTCGATGCGGTACAACAGAATGTTTGGTCTATGAACGATCAAATCTTGCGCGCACAAGCCGGTTATAAATTATCTCAAGAAAATGACCCTAATAAGATTGCTGAATTAACAGCTGAAATTGATCGTTTAGATAATAATTTATCAAAATATAGACAATCCGATGGCAGTAGTATTTTAGAAGCTGTGATTGGAGAAACTGCAGCGCAAGGGTATATGATGGCTGTACATGCTATCAAAGGGTCAAATCGTGCTGCAGAAGGTATGGCGTTAGGTGCAGCTACTGGTGCTGCTGCTACTGCGCCAGTAGGGGGTGAGGGTGCTATTCCGGGTGCATTAGTTGGTTTGAATACTGGCATACAAGTAGGTATGGCAGAACAAATGTATCAAATGTCATTCGGAAGCAAGTACCTAGAATTAATCAATAAAAAAGATAGTAACGGCAATCGTATATATTCTGATGACGAAGCAAAAAAATACGCTATGTCTTTTGCGGCAGTTGATGCAGGTATTGAATTTGTAGCGACTCGTGCTATTGGTAAAGCAGCATCTAAAATAGCTCCTAAGTCTGCACTTGCTAATGCAGTTTCAAGAGGGACTACTAATGCAGCTGAGACATTTAATCGTGGTATTGGTGTTACTGCTGCACAGGTGGCCAAGAGTTCTATTAAGGCTGGCGCTCCAGAACTATTTGAGGAAGGCCTACAAGACGTTAATGAAAAGTTGCAGCATAATTTGTGGCGTAAATCGAATGATCAAGAGGGTCCATATTCTGCAGGTGATATGTTCGTAGGTGCCGGTGAGGCCATGTGGCAAGCACTACCAGCGGTAGTTGGTTTCGGTGTAATTGGTGGCGGCATTAGTGGTGTTCGTACAATGAAAGCTTTTAAAGACTTTCAAAAGTTATCACCAGAAGAACAACATATGGCTGTTATGGAAGAGCAAAACCGTAACGGTCATGTTATCATGCAGAACCTTAAAAACGATGCTGCAGTTAATAATTTGGCAAAAGAAAACCCTGAGTTATACGGAAAAATCGTACAAGCTCAGGGGGATAATATAGGCGTATCTACCGCTTATGTTAATGTCAATGAAATGGCTGAAACCGAAGAAGGTCAAGCGGCTATTCGTAATATGGTAGATGCAGGATTGGTAACACAAGAGGATGTATCCAAGGCAATTACTGCCGACGCTCCAATCGAAATACCTATCGGGTCCTATGCTCAATTAAGCGGTGGTTTATCGGAAGAAACAGTTAAGGCATTGGAAGAATCTTCTTACTTTACACGTGGTGGATTATCCATGAAAACTCTTGAGCGTGCAAAAGAAGAAGTGCATGCTATGAAAGACCTTGTTAAAGATGATACTGAAAAACGTGCAGAGCGTGTTAAGAATGATATTATTCGTTCCTACTTTGATGAAACATCTGACATAGATAAGGAAATGCTTGATGTGGTTCTTGCTGATCCAACACACATTAAACAAACATTTAACAATGTGTATAAGGAATTAACCGAGCAATACAGGGAACAATATACAAGCGATTTCGATGCTATGGATTCAGATTTAGAGGCGGCACGCACTAGCGGTGTAAATCCTACATGGTTAGGCGAAAACAAGCCACCACGTTCTAATTCAGAGCGTAGACGAATGGCGTATCAATCTAGTCTTGCTCGTACGCAAAGTGCATTAGCTGATAATCCTGAAGCACTTAATCAAGCAGGAGCCCATTATGCTGATATGGAGCATACACTTAAACAGATTGAATCGCTAGAATCTATGCGAGATAAGCTGTTTGAACTTGCAGATAATGATATCGCTTTACGTATGCAACTATCTAAATCTGGTTATGAAGTATATCAATCACTTAAATCCATAATGAGTGATGAAACTGTAGACCGTAAACAACGTGATACGGCGGAAGCTAATGCATTACTTATGGCCCAACATGCTGATGTTATGGCAGATATTATGCGACGGGCAGGACGTGGTAACTATACCGCCATGGATTATTTCAATACTGTTCGTGTACAAATGAACGGTGGTACATATAATAATGGGTATGCACAACCATTACAAATGCAGCAAAAAATAGAAACGGATATAAAGAATTGGGGACAAGTAGTTGATGATCAATTGAGTGGAAAACAAATTAATCGAACTGTTCAAATAATGGATTCTCCACTCGTATTACAAATGTTAGGATTTGACGGCGATGTCATGATTGATCCGAGCATAATTCATAAAGTAATTACTGGGAAACACGCTAATCAAATATCAATTGATGACATTAAATTATTACCTAAAAAAATAGCAAATCCAGTTGCTGTATTTAAAAATTATAATGGGCGTTCACAAAAAGTAGTTCCTGATGAAGCAATCCTTGTATTAGATATGTATGCTAAAAACGGCAACCCAAATATAAATGCAAGCGGTGAGAACATCCAAGTTGTTATTACATTTACTAAAACTGCTAATGGAACGAATATAAATAAAATTAAAACCATTACTCCAAGACGTAATATTAATTGGTATAATCAACAAATCGCAAATGGCAACTTGTTATATGCGAATACAAAAAAAATAAACCGTCTAGTAACGGGTAGCAGGCAACAAATGGCCCAACCGGTTACTAAACAGTTTATTATTAACAATAGTATACCAAACGAAAAAGATTTAGACAAGCTCCGAAAACAATATAATTATCAATACTATCAATCTGCATGGCATGGTTCACCACATAATTTTGATGAGTTTGATTTAGGCGCTATCGGTAGTGGTGAAGGAAATCAAGTTCATGGTTGGGGTTTATATTTTGCTAAAGATAAAAAAGTATCTGATTTATATAGGAGTGAACTATCTTTAATTCATGGTGTTGATAAAGGCACATTGTTTAAAGTTGATATACCAGATACTAAAACAATGATTGATGAGCAACAATCGTTAAATGTTTTAAGTAAAGAAACGAAAGAAAATTTAAACGCAGCAATTAATGCTTTGCCAGAACAAGAAAAAGAAGTATTTATCAATGAATATACAAATAGTCCTTTGTTTAACCATTATGCTAAAAAAGAAATTGATGAGTTAGATAGTAAGTTTAATCAACTAGATGATGAATACCGTTTACTCAAAGATAAATACCTTGATGAATTTCTTAAAGAAGATCTTAACACGATTACACAAAGAAACCTAAATAGATTGTCCGAAAAATACAATATCGATTTAAATGCATTAAAAGAAAACCCAAATACTATAAAAGATATAAAAAATCAACTGGATACCATGTGGTTTAATGCTTTGGTAGAACTTGGTACGACTAAAGAAAAATATAGGGAGAGCTATTGGGGTAAGTATAAAAAAGATTTTTCTGCACTATTAAATGATAGTGGTATAAATGGTAGAGATTTTTATCTGGCATTATCAAAAGCGCTAGGTAGTGCAAAGCAAGCGTCAGTACATCTTAATGAGTATGGTGTCAAAGGTATTACTTATATTGGTGCGCAAGATGGACGATGCTATGTAGTGTTTAATGACAAGGCTATTAAAGTAATTCAAAAATACAATCAATCTATTAATGGCATGACGCAAATTAATAGTCCTACTGACCGCCTTATTCAAATCTTCAAAACGGCTGACCGGTCAACATTCCTACATGAAATGGGACACGTA
The DNA here is from genome assembly GCF_938010505.1 of uncultured Veillonella sp. Classification (GTDB taxonomy): domain Bacteria; phylum Bacillota; class Negativicutes; order Veillonellales; family Veillonellaceae; genus Veillonella. The sequence goes on from NZ_CALLVP010000009.1 coordinate 7,711, forward strand.
TTCTTTGACGACATTAAGAACCTAGCTGAAATGGAAAACGCCCCAGAGCAACTTGTTCTAGATTGGAACAAGTTGAAAGAGTGGTCTGAATGGGATGATGCGAAAGGTGCTGACAATACAAAGGCACATGAAAAGTTCGCTCGTGGATGGGAAGCATACCTTCGTGAAGGTAACGCACCTACTAAAGGATTGCAACGTGTATTCCGAATGTTCTCTAAATGGCTAACCCGTATCTATCGTGCGGTGACACGACTAGGCGGATTGCCACCGAAGGAAATTCAAGACATCATGGCGCGTATGATCGCTACCCAAGAAGATATAGACGCCTACACAAAAGAACAGGCACTTGAACAATTTGAATCTAGCAAGTTATTTAAACAGCTCGATGAAGCCGAACAAGCAAAGGTTCAAAGCCATATTGCCGACGTCGGGGAAATGGCGAAAGAGCGTGTTATGAAACGGTATATGAAGGAATTGGAAAGTCGCCCAATCAAAGAATGGAACGATGAAAAAGATTCCATTCAAGCCGATATTGAAAAGCGTTTGATGGAACAGTACCCAATCTACAAAGACCATCAACGCTATAATGCATTTGGTAAAGATGCATTAGCCAATACTCGATATGGTATGCTAAAAGAATTAGAAGCTGCTGAACGTGAGCAAACTGGATTTACGTTTGACGAAGCTATTAATCAGGCTATGGAATCTGCCGAGCAGACATTCATTGAAGATAACCATATTGGTAAATCTAATATAGAAATTGCTGAAGAATGGCTATTATCTTCAGACGGTCAAATGAAGTTAACTGAAGAGGAAACAAAAATCATCAAGTCACAAACCAATCGTGACCTTGCTAAAAACTGGGAACTACTCGATAAGTTAAATCGACTTGAGCCTAATTCAGAAACAATCGAATCTGAGTTAGAACCAATCGAAAAACAAATTGTTGATGATAACAAAAAGGTAGCTAAAGAATTAGGCGCTGTGTCAAAAGAACTCGATTCCGCACAAGATCGTATTGAAAAGCTAAAAGCACAATTACAAGAACGTATTAATAATGTACGTGCTATTCGTGATAGTGGTGTAGGTGTGATTAGTGATTATATGAACCGTGCTAGGCAGGAATTAGGCGATTTGACCTTATCCCAAGCTAGTCAATATAAGAAATATCAAAACCAAGCTATTCGTGAAGGTAAGCGTGCTGATAGGGCATTGGCGGTCAATAAACTGGAAGAGGCACTACAAGCTAAACAATTACAACTCTTAAATCAAGCGAGAGCTCGTGTTGCGTTTGACAATGCACTCCGGATTAAAAAATTAAGAACTAAACTGCTTGATAACCTCAATAGAATGACACGTCCTAAAAATCCGATTGCTATTGAGCCTAACATGAGATACTTCTATGCTCATATGGCTTATGAAATGGGGCTTACCAAGTATGACGGACTAGAACCAGTAGACGGCTTTAATATGAATGCGGTAATTAATGCATTAGATCCTGATGCGGATTTACTAAATGTAGAAACATCATTTAGATTTGATAATTGGATTATTCAAATATTTAATAGCGAAGTGCCGTTAGCATTCAAAAATCTAACTGTATCGCAATTAAATTCCTTAGAAGAATTAATGACGGGGATTTATAAAAGTGGTAAGCGTGATTATGATGGGGTTAGTTTAAAAAATAATAAAGGCGATATGGTTTCATCTACTGATGCAGCGTTAGAAATACTAACCACTGCAAGTAATATATTTGGCAAAATTACTGAAAGTACAATTAATAAAGAGAATAATAAAAGCTTTTTAGATGCTACGCTTGGTAAATTTGCTAATGGGATGTTGGAATTAACTCAAATGAAAACAATCCTTAGACGTCTGGATGGCGGTAAAGGTGGGCCAGCTGAAACTTATATCTACGATACAATTAATCGAGCAAAGCAACAATTTAATGAACGGATTGAATTGGCCACTCTCCGTATGGCAAAAGATATTGCAATATATTCTAAACGCGAATTAAATGATATTCGAAATATTAGAGGATATCAGGTTGGTGATTTATATGGCTTAACTAAGGAAAAAGTAATTGTACTAGCACTCAATTGGGGAACACAAAACAATCGACAGCGAGCTATGGCTACTGCTAATTGTAATGAGGTAGAAATGGAGCGCTTATTCCAAGAAGTATTAAATGATAAAGACTGGGAATTTATCATTAAGACGTGGGATCATATTAATTCTTTTTACGTTGAACGTAGCAAAGTTCAAGAAGATTTATATGGAAACCCTTTAAAAAAGGAAGAAGGCATTACATTCTCTATTGGCGGTAGGACCATTGATGGTCAGTATTATCCAATTGTGTATGATCCTAAAACAAGTAGTAAATCAAGTAATCAACAAGTAGAAGATGTTGCAATGCAAATGATGAGTAGCAATGCCGTATTTGGATTTGGTATGAGTGCAACAAAATCAAGAATGAATATTGTACAAGGTAAACAATTATTGTTAGATTTTGACGTTATTCCTAAAGCACTTACTGAATCTGTAAATCACATAACAATGCGTCAACCTGTAATTGATGTCAATCGATTATTATCTAATAAAGAATTGGCTGATTACATAACAAATAAATTCGGTAGTGATACATATCAATACATGAAACAATGGGTTCGTGATCAATGGGCATCCGAAGTATCTCGACTAAGTGAATTAGATAACTGGATTTCGATATTAAAGCGTAATGCAGGTGCTGCCGTCATGGCCGGAAACTTAAATGTATCCATCCAAAATATTGCCAATCTCCCTGTTGCAATTCAACAACAGGGCGCTTCAATTGTATTCCGAGCTATCAGAAATGCAGGCCTAGGAATATATGGGAAGGGTACAAGGAAAAATATAGAAACAAGAGAATTTGTATTTGGTAAATCATTTATGATGCGTGAGCGAGTTCAAACGCTAGATAAAGATATGCGTAAAGGTTTATCAATTGGTGGTAAGGGATTATCAGTCAAAGGTGTTCAAGTAGGTGGATATAAATTAGAACAAGCTATTGACATTAAAGATACTATAAACAATTTTGGCTATAGTATTATTGCCGAAACAGATTTAATGTTATCTATACCACTATGGAAAGAAATTTATGATGTTGAATTAAGTAAATTAATAGAAACAGAAGGCATTTCTGTTGAGTGGGCTAATCAAAGGGCTATTGAAAAAGCAGATAAAGCTATTATAGATGTATTTGGTACAGGTGATGTGAAAGACCAAGCAGCTATTCAACGTCGCAAAGGTTCCTTTGCTAATTTTGTAACAGCGTTTTACACCTATGCAAATACACTGTGGAACATGCAATTAGATGCCTTTTATGCATTAAAAGATAGAGGCGATTGGCAACAATTTATTAGTGTTTTACTTTGGGATTTAATGATGCAAGCAGTTATTAATATGGTTTTAAAAGCCATTACTAATGGTGATGATGACGATCCTGAAAAAATGGCCAAATCTTTTGTATCTGAATTTGTATCTCAATCTACAATGGGCATTCCTCTTGTTCGTGATGCAATCAGTAACGCAATGAGATTTATCATGGGTGAACGTGGATTTACAAGAGGTAATGGTCCGTTGGCATACAGTATTATAGATAAGTTAGAAGATGTTTATACAAGCATTAATAGTAATAAGCGTGATTTTACTGATGTAGGAAGAGCTGCTGGACAGGTTGCTAATCGTATTGTCGGATTTAGTGATACTGCTAGTGATGCTATATTTACATTAGCCAAATATGGATTAACCGATATTGATGCAGAACTTGAAGACTTGCTATTTTCTGTAATGTTTAATAAACGACTTAAGTCTAAAAAGGAAAAGAAGAAACAATAAAAGTAAGGACTACCTATTTTAGGTAGTCCTCTTTATATGCAAAGAAAGGCGGGATATTGTGATTCCACAAGTCAACAATCCAGTTGTTCAATATCAATGTGATGGGGTAAACAAGACTTTTATTTGGCCATATGATTTTAACAACATAAAAGACATTAACCTTATTCTAGTTGATGAAGACGGCCGGCAAACAGAGCAAACAGGAAATATTCTATATGATGCACAGAATAAAACCTTAACGTATCCAAGTATTGGTGACCCATTACCGGCAACCCATAAAGTTGTTTTAATTAGGCGCACTCCAATTTCTCAAACGACAGAATTATCTAATAAATGGCCATATAATCACATTGAAGACATGAGCGATAAAGTCATATTAATTCTTCAGGAATTAAAAGAACAACTAGATCGCACATTGCAAATTCGTGTAGGTGCTGATGAAGACCCGAATCAAGTCGTAAGAGATATTGTTGATAACTCTCTAGTAGCAGCTAAACAGGCAATTGAGGCAGCATTAACAGCAGAAACTAAAGCGCTTGAAGTAGAAAAAAATGCAGTACAGCTTAATGCCATTAACGACAATATTAATGCATTATCTCAAACGGTAGATGATAAATTAGCAACTGCTAATACGGCACTTATTCAAAGCGCTGATACGTTTGAAAAAACACAAGTATTAGCAGATAACACAAAGGCATATGCGGCACAAGCTGAAACTGATAAGAAAAATATCAATGATTTGGTTACAAAAGCTGATGCCATTAAGACCGACATCAACAATAAACAAATCGCTAGTACAGGCAATGCCAAGAAAGCGGAAGATGCAGCCAAACGTGCAGAGGTAGCAGCTGCTAAAGCTGAAGAAATAGCAATACCGGGCGGAAAAGGAATTGTAACAAAATCCGAAGCCGATGCTAAATACATTGGAAAAGAATCGCTAAATGGTATTGTGTCAGTTAAAGACTTCGGAGCAGTTGGCGACGGTGTAACCGATGATACTGCTGCATTTAAACGTGCTAATGATAATTTGGCCAATAAAATTTTATTAGTGCCTAATGGACAATACAAACTAACTGAACATTTAACCTTTAATACAGTGGGTTCAGTTATGGATATGGGTGTATATACCAATATCAAGCCGTATTATCCAACAGAAACACCAATGCTAAAAGGGGCATCCAATATTGCGTTGGTGAAAAACATTACGTATGATGCGGAGGTAAATCAATGCCAAGGATTTACCTATAACTCTAAAAAGAATGTATTCATACTCGCTTGTGTAAATGGCGAAGGTACAAATCAAATTCTCTATGAATTGAATCCGGATACATTTGAAAAAGTAGGTACCTACAAATTCACGGATTCTGAACGTCTAGGGCATTGTAATACCATGACATACAATCGGTATACAAATAAGATTTACATTACCAATGGGCTTAAAAACGGTAATAATTTGACGGTTATCAATGCCGACACTATGGCAATTGAAAATACTATTACATTGCAAGAAAAAGTATTCAACATTGACTATGATCCGATTACACGGACATATGTATCCATTGTACCTATCGCCGGCAATCAACGAGTACGGACAATCAATTTGTATAATGATGACTTCAAAAAGCTCAAGACTTATCAAGTCGATTATATCTATCCGGATATGAATAATAACGGGGCCTTTATGCTAAACGGTGCAATTATGTCTGCAACGCTCGGTAGTTTAGTTGAATGTACACCATTCGGAACAGTTAAACAAATTATTGAGATTAACCGTGAAACCGAAATCGAAGATATTGCTTACTATAACGGCAAGTTCTATTTTGCAGTACTAACTCAAAAGCCAAACAGACGTCACCAAGTAGATATTTATGTAGGTGACCCAAATTACGACTTTGAAAACTCAATCAATATGCAACGGTTGAAAAATCTTGATTATTTAGGCCTTGGTGGTGGCAAGATGAAAGGCCCAATCATCATGCCAAATAATACCTCTGTTCAAGTAGTTGATACTAAAGGTAGCGCTCATCATGCCGTTAAGATGTCAACTAGGGATTCCATTGAATTTGGTATGAGTGACAACCGTACTATATTCTTAGGGACCTCAATTGGGTATCACGATGCTAACAAAAATAAAACGTTTAGAATTTTAACTGAAGATGATGCATCATCTACTGGTACATTAGTTTCTAAAAAAGATGCAGATGCAGCATATCTAGGTAAACAAGGCAACCAAGTTATCCCCAACGGGGGGCTTTCTGTTAAAAGGGGATTTGTTTCATATGACGATGTAACACAAATTGATGATTGGGCAGAGGATAATGCCAATCGATTAATTATTAAACGAGTGGCACAAGCAAATGGAGCCCCACAAAATGGAGTTTTGCTCGAATACAGTCAAGGAAATGGTCAATGGCGTGGACGATTGTTTATTGCAGATAATGGCAATGATGGTGTATATTATGGGGGTTTTTCTGATGGTCAAAATAAAGGCTGGAAAAAACTCTATGGAGAAGGTCAGCAAAACATAATTCAATTTGCCAATGGTGCAGAATTGTGGGTGGAATAATGGCAGTTATCAAAACAAAAACACCTAATGGGCAGATACAAACATACAATTTAACAGATAATTCTAAGGACACGGGTGGTAATTACATCTGTGTCCATTTTAATGGGCAAAACTTGTATGCGAGAGTTGCAGAAAATCGGACGCCTTTAAATGTAGTTAAGCCGAATGGTGACAAAGGATATGTGCAGTATGACCCTATAGGTTTTAACACATGGAAATGGGAAACATGGCATGTCGAAAAGTTTAACCGATGGTATGTATATTTACCAAAAGGTAAATATCGAGTAACAATCACGGCAA
>NZ_CALLVP010000010.1 GCF_938010505.1 uncultured Veillonella sp.
GAAATCGATAGAATTGGGTTTTTCCAGTTTCTATTGCAATTCATTATTGGCGGACTTGTTTGGGTGTTCGCTAATGCGTATGAAAAAGAAAAAGCCCGCTATTAGCCTTGGACAGCTAGCGAGCTAGGTAAAATAACCTAAATTAATTATAACACGGAGTAAATATGAAACGAATTGAAATTTTAGTAGATGAAACTAATCCAAATAAAAAGATGGGTCTCAGATATAACAAAGAGATTTTTGAAAATAATGAAGAAGTATTGGCAATATTACTTGGTTCAACAATTGGATTTATTAAAGAAAATATATCAGACAATAACAAAGTTTTATATCTTCAAGTTTGCATCGGAACCATGCAAACATATCAAAAGCAAATTATCTTTGACGAACGTTATAAAGATATAGATTCTAACGATCCATTTTACGATATCATTCAAATTTTAAAAAGCAAGGAGAAATGATCATGGAAAACAAAAACGTATTAACTATTAACTTTAATAATACAGAAGATTTGGCGCTTCAGATTGCGGAATGGAATTATATTCTTAATCATCAATGTTGCGGTAATTGCTCAGAAACTTCCGATACGTCTATTGTCGAAGTGCAACCTGCTAACGGTAAGAGCCTTGAACTTGCTGAAGAGGCGCTCAATGCAGAATTTAAAAAGTGTGTTGAACGCGAGCAGTCTGACAAGAAGGATGTCAAAAAGGTTGCTAAAGAACAAACATCTGATGATATTCCAGTGCAGCCATTAGACGCAGAACCTGTTGAACCAAAAGAAGAGCGGACGCCACAACAGGAAGAAATTGAGCCTAAAGATGCGCCTGCGCAGGAAGTTGAAAACACGTTAGATGTAACACCTGAACCTGTAGATAAAAAAGCCTTTTATAAGGAATTCCGTGAATGGATGGGCGAAGATGGGGTAAAAGCAAAAAAAGCACTTGCAATTTTTAGCAAGCATGGTGTTACGCGTCCATCTAGTGACTCTTTGACAGATGATCTTATCACCGATTTAAAATCCATCATGGCAGAGGAGGCTTAAATATGTCTAAACAACAATTTAAAAGCCAAGCAGATATATGTAAGAAGTCGCTAGACATGTTACGCAAAGCGATCGAGCTTGACCCTGGTAATGCTGAAGAATACCAAGCAGGTATAGCGTATACAGAAGGTGTCATGAAAGCATCTAATGCAATTGTAAAAGCCTTTGATGTTGTAGAGCCTCCTAAGTCAGCTGCTCCTAAAGGAAAAACGGAAGATGTGGCAAAGGAAGAAAAGCCAAAGCGTAGCCGTAAATCTAAAACAGCTAAAGAACCTGCGCCAGTTGAAAGTAAGCCGCCAACAGATGAAACGCAGCTGCATGAGCCTAGTGTAGAAGAAAACGCTGACCTCTTTGCTATGTTTGGCGATTAAGGCGGTGGTGTTCTATGGAATCTGTGTCAAGTTTATACATCCGTAAAATGTTCGATAGCATCATAATTGAAAAACATTATAATGCTGCTTGCACAACAATTCACCATTGTGACTGCAATCATACATTTGGTGGTACATGGAATCGCAAATATAGCATGGGTAGCGGATATTATACAGGTGCTAAATGCTATGTTTGTCCTAATTGTGGAACTCGCTCCGAACCATATGTACACAAAGTGATATTAACCTATGATGACGAGGAATTATTTCCTAAAGAAATGTTTTTTGAGGTCGTTAATTGCAAAGACTTTCTCGATCTTCGTATTAAATATAAAGGTATTCAGCTATTTTGGGATGGAACGTCTGAAGATGGCTCTTATAAAGAGGTTTTGCGTTTTGATTTCAAAGCCAGAAAAGCTTTTTATATCGATGAAGATAAGAGAAAACATGAACTCACAGTCGATTATATTCGTGAGTATGATAATCCGATTATGCCAATTTTAAAATACATAGGGAAATCATATGCAGTTCATGGTGTTAATAAAGAACATTTGGCCAAACTCTTTAAGAATCTTCGTCTAACATTTGAAAAGCGCTTAACAGAACAGTGTGGATATAAAGTAAAAGATATTTATATTCCGCATTCGATTAATGAATATGGCGGATACGGGTTTTCTATGCTGATTAATATGATTTTAAAGCTAAGAGCCCCTGACATGCCTGCTGTGACTAAAATAATTAAAAGTAAAATTAAATGGAGTTCATGTTATTGGATTGGTTACGTAAGAGACCTTCCTTTTGATGAATCGATATTAACTATGACTAAAAAGGGGACCGGATTCTTAGAAGCATTGCGAATTTATCATCGAGCTCCTGATAGTAAATTATTGCGTAGCATGATGGTTAATGACCATATGATTGTTAAGTTATCAGATATGCTAAATGTTTTTAAAGATGAAAATAATCGAAGGACAATATTGACTCTTAATCGAGACAAAGGGTTCGATGATGTATCTGCGAAAATAATTAATGCAGCTCATTTAGATGAGAATATGGGTGTTAGGACTCAAAAAATCTTTAATATGTGGAGAGGTCTTTCCAAGCGATATGGAGAACGAAATTTATTGCGGTATTTGTTAAATGTCACTGCATCAGATATCAGGGATATTGTTAATATGTACAGTCAAATAAATGGTAAGTATATAGCTCAAGTTTGGAATACTAATTGCAAGTTAAAAGACTTCCATGATGTGGTAGTTAATATTTACAACAAACAGGAGTACGGCGACGTAATGCTTCCTGAAGTTCCACATCTACAGGCAGATGTAAATGGCATGCATTTCATGGTTCCGAAAACTGCAGCAGATTTAATGACTGCTGGCAAACGGTTAAAAAATTGCGTTGGATCATACCGAGATAGAGTCATGAAAGGGACTACCGCAATAGTATTAGTTACCGACAATGCTATGAAGCCAGTTGCGTGCCTAGAATTGGCCAATAAGGGTAAGAAGAAAGGCCGTCAAATGTTCGACTTAGTACAGGCGAAGCTCTTTGCTAATGAAAAACTAAAAAAGAACGCTCAGATTAATTCGACGGTCATGCAATGGGCTAATCAACTGGAAATTGAACCTCATACTATTGATGTGGATGCCACTGTTGTATAGGAGAATGATATGAAACTCACAAAATTAGAATTACTAAATTTTAAAGGGCTAAAGTCCTTTGCCATAAATATTAATGGCGATGTCGTAATCCGTGGCGATAATGCTACTGGTAAAACGACTGTATTTGACTCTGTGTGTTGGTTACTATTCGGCAAAGATAGCCTAGATAGGGCTGATTTTGAAATCAAAACATTGGATGGGGGCGAACCTATCCATAAAGTCAATCACGAAGTCACAGGCACTTTTACATTGGATGAAGGGGGCACAGTTGAACTCAAACGTGTGTATCGTGAAAAGTATTCATCCCCTCGTGGTGGCGATGTAACGCTCACAGGTCATACGACAGATTATTTCGTCGATGGTGTACCTAAGAAAGAAAAAGAATACAAAGAAATGGTTAGCTCACTTGTCGATGAAAGCATCTTCAAGTTAATTACCAATCCGTTGTACTTCAATGAGACGTATTCATGGCAAAACCGCCGTAAGTTATTACTTGAGATGTGTGGTGATATTTCAGATGAAGATGTCATCGCAAGCCATGATGAATTAAAAGCTTTAACAGATATCTTATCTGGTCATAGTGTAGATGATCATCGGAAAGTGGTGGCAGCAAAGAAAACAGCTATTAATAAAGAACTGGATATGTTGCCAGTTCGTATAGATGAAGCCTTACGAGGTAAGCCTGAAGTTACTGCTAATCCAGAAGTGTTGCGACTTAACATTGATACCTTAAATGCAGATATCGAAAAGTTAGAAAACGACAAAGCCTTATTGCAGAATGGCCACTCTCTCGTTGATAAACGTGCTGAATTAAAAAATGTACAACGTAAGATTATGGCTCGTAAAACAGAACTGCAGATGGAATATAAAAAACAATATTCCCTGAAGTCTAATGAATATGATGCTGTTGTAGCTGAAATCAATAGTCTGACAGCTAGACTTGAGGATACAAAACGACGTATAGATGACTCAGCAGCGTCCATCAATCTTATTCAAGGTCTAATTGGAGAATTAACTATTCAACGAAGTCAGATTAATGCAGAAACATTTGTGGCAGATGTTAATGATCATTGTCCAACATGTGGGCAAAAACTTCCTGAAGAGCAAATTCAAGATGCTCATGCTAAAGCAGAAGCGAATTATAATCTCAAGAAGTCTAAACGACTAGAAGAGATTGAACACTCTATCAAGCTAAAGGAACAGGATATTGAAGGCATCAAAAAACGAGATACCTACTTGGAACCTGTTGAAACGATAGAAGCCCTCATTAAAGCGAAAGAAATTTTAAAAGAAACCATATCCGAAGAAATTGGTAAATTAACTGCACCAGCAATTAATGACGATTCTGAATATGCTGATTTAAAAGCAGAGGAGCTCATGCTACAAATGGCGATTGATGATGATAACTCTGATCACTCGGAAGAAATTGCTGAACTCGAGATTAAAATATCAGACAATAAAACCGAACGTATGAAGTTAGAACAAGAGCTCAATAAGCTTTCTGAAATTAAGCGTATTGAACTTCGTGTGTCAGAACTCGAGGCAAAGCAGGCTGAATTATCCGAAGAAAAAATGAAACTCGATGAGGCATCATATCTTATGGATGAGTTCGTAAAAGCCAAAGTTACCATGTTGGAAGAAAGCATTAACGCAAGGTTTAAATTGGCTCGTTTCAAAACGTTCAACGTTATGCTAAATGGCAATGTTGAAGAATGTTGTGAAACCACTTACAAAGGCGTTCCATATCGTAGCATGAATAATGCTGCGAGAATTAATGTCGGATTAGACATTATCAATGCATTAACTAGCTATTTTAAAGTAAACGCTCCGGTTTTTATCGATAATGCGGAGGCTGTAACAGACTTTATCCATGTTAATAGCCAAACAATTAAATTGATCGTTGATGAATCAGAACCACAACTGGTGGTTAAGGAGGTGTAGTTATGGAGGACTTGCAAGTTTTTAATAATATTTCTTTTGGGCAGGTTAGGGTCCAAGAGTTAGATAATGAATTGTGGTTTGTAGCAAAAGATGTATGCGAATGTTTAGGTCTTGGTGATACATCAAAAGCAGTAGGTCGTTTAGATGCAGATGAAAAGGGTACGAATTCAATTCCTACCCCTGGCGGACATCAAAATTTGTTAACTGTAAATGAATACGGACTTTATAGCTTGGTTCTTTCTAGTCGAAAACCCGAAGCTAAAGAATTTAAACGTTGGATTACACATGATGTAATTCCTGCTATTAGAAAAACCGGTTCCTACTCTATAGCAATTCCTAAAACATTACCTGAAGCTCTTAGAGCCTATGCTAATGAGGTGGAATCGCACAATGCTACCAAAGCTATTGTCGCTCAGCAAGAGCAGCAGATAGCAGAATTTAAACCGGTTAAGGATTACGTGGATAAAATCCTATCCAGTAAATCATGCTTAACCATTACACAAATTGCTGCTGACTATGGCATGAGCGCTCAAGAATTAAATAAAATCTTACATGAAGCTGGTCTACAACGTAAGGTCGGTGATCAATGGATTCTCTATAAGCAGCATATGTCAAAAGGCTTCACTAAATCCGAAACCTTTACATTCTGCAGAAGCGATGGTCGCTTAGACTCTAAAATCACAACTAAATGGACTCAAAAGGGCCGTTTAGAAATTCATAACATTTTATCTAATTTAGATATCCACGCTGTATGCGAAAACGTGGCATAGGAGGTACATAATGGCAAATGAAGTAGCTGTAAAGCAACATACAAATTTACCTGGCTTTCAATCTGCAGAAGGATTTGAACTATTACAACGACAAGCAAAGATGTTTACACATTCCACATTGGTCCCTCAACAATTCCAGGGAGAGCAGAATATGGGGAATGCAATTATTGCATTAGAAATGGCAACTCGAATGAATGCTAGCCCCTTAATGGTAATGCAGAATTTATATATCGTATATGGAAATCCTGGCTGGTCTTCAAAGTTTTTAATTGCAACATTCAATCAATGTGGTCGATTTGAAGCTATTAAATATAGACCTACTGGCGAAAAAGGAACAGACTCTCAAGGTATTATTGCTTATACTCGTGAAAAGGGTTCAGATGAAATTATCGCAGGTCCTGAAGTAACAATCGCACTAGCCAAACAGGAAGGTTGGTATGACAAGAAAGGCTCTAAATGGAAAACTATGCCGGATCAAATGTTACGTTACAGAGCTGCGGCATGGTTGATCAGAACTACAGCACCTGAAATTTCAATGGGGTTACAGACTGCAGATGAAATTATTGATGTTGAAGGAAAGGTCATCGATACGGCCGATATAGTCGCTGAAACCATTAGTCAAAATGCTAATAGCGAAGTAATCGATATTGAGCCTGCACCTACCAGTGAGTTTGTTAATCCTGAAACTGGCGAAGTAGTCAATATGTTTGGTGATTAATTGTGATTAGTATTCAAGCATTCGGTAGTAGCTCGAAAGGGAACTGCTACCGAATCAAAACCTCAACAAATGGCGATGAATTACTGCTTGATGCAGGGTTATCCTTCAAAGAAATTCAACGGTATTGTCGATTTAATTTTTTACATCTATGCGGCACGTTGCTCACACATCAACACGGCGACCATAGCAAGGCTGTAACTGATCTATTAAAGCTCGGACATCGTGTATACATGTTAAAAGACACTGCAGATGCGCTATATGTAACAGGGAACCATAAAGCTATATATATTACACCTAAGGTTCAATTTACGATAGGCAATTTTAGTATTTTGCCTTTTGAATTAGAACATGACGTTCCTAATGTTGGGTTTTTAATTTCTGATGGCGAAGAAAAACTCCTCTACATCACAGATACCTATTACTGCCGGTATACGTTTAAGAATATTGATCACATCATGGTTGAATGTAACCACTCCTATGAAATCCTACATCAACATGTAGAAGCTGGTTATTTAGATGAAAAGCGAATGGAGCGGTTAATCCAATCTCATTTTTCACTAGAAAATGTAATTAAATTTCTCAAGTCTATGGACCTAACTAAGTGTCAAGATATACGCCTACTACATTTATCTGATAGCAACTCAGATTCAGAAACATTTAAGCGAGCTGTTCAAGCTGCTACTGGCAAGTTAGTAATCGTAGAACAGGGGAGGAGCCCTTTATGATCATAAAATCAATTCAAATCAAAGATGGCGACATTAGTATTTCGTATCAAAAACCATCAGCAACAGGCTTCACAGATGTATTTACACTCAAGTCTAAGGATGACCCACGTCCTGAATTATTCAAAGTATTCAGTAATTTACAAGCTATCGTTAAGAAAAATTTTGAATTTTTAGATGAATTTCAAATTCCTTTTTTAGCGAACACATTTAAATTCAAATATGATGATAGTTATGACGCTAGGATTGATAAAGTCAGTGTAGAAGGAACTGTTGGTGACGAAAAAACACATAACACCTTTAAATTTAAGACTGATTGGCTAAATGTTGAGTATGAAGATGCTACATTTGCTATCTCAGTTCAAGACTTAATCGATGAATGCGTAAGGTTTATTATGGGCCGTCGAGCCCAGGATAATTTATTTGTAGATGAGGAATGATGAATGGCCAAGGATGTATATTACTTCAGCCACGATGTTAATGCGAGCAATGATCCTAAAATTGTGGCAATGGAGTCAGAGTTTGGTGTTATTTCATATGCCTGGTGGTGGAAATTAATTGAAAAACTAGCTTCATCTGAGGACTACAGACTGCCTTTTAAAAAATATACTTTTATTGCACTTGATAAAGAATTAGGAATTTTGAACGAAAATGAACGACCGTTGAACGAAAATGAACGACCGTTGAACGAAAATGAACAAGGTTTCTTTTGTTCAAATAAATCTTTTTCGTTCATAAATTCGTTAATTTATGATTTTGAATTGCTTGAGTGTGATGACGAGTATTTTTGGTCTCCTAGTTTAATACGCAGACAAGAAGAGCGAAGAAGTAAATTTGAAAAAAAGCAGGAACAACGTAGGCTCGCAGGCATTAAAAGTGGTGAAGTTAGAAGAAAAAAGGAACAAAATCGAACGACCGTTCAACGAACTTCAACGGTCGTTGAACAAAACGAACAAAAGGAAAGGAAAGGAAAGGATATTAATAATATAGAGAGAGATACGCGCGCGCGCGAAGATGAAAATCCTCTATCTATGTTTGACGATGATGGAGTAAAAAACAAACCCATTTACGAATTGTATATGAAATCAATTGGAGATGTTTCACCTGTTATTAAAGAACGGTTGGATGATCTGGTTGAGTCTTATGGAACGGAACGGGTTATTGTTGCTATCAATACTACTGCAGATAATGGTGGTAATAGCATCAAGTATGTTGAAACTGTAACAGCAGGAAATTTAAAGAAGGAGGTGCAAAAAGATTTTGGAACCACTAAACGTAACAGCAGCAATAGAGGCTCTTCGAGAAAAGACGAGCAAGTCGACTGGCAAGCGGAATATGAAAGAGTCCACGGTAAAAAATGAGTTCTTTTATCCAATCTATGATAAGCCAGTAGTCATTCAGACAAACGTTAATACCACCTATGCTGCAGTCGGAATTCCTAAGAGGTATTACGATATGGATTTTGACTGGTTACGCAAACATGGTAGTTTTCCAAAAGAGAATGCTGAAGCTTACGACGTAGTTAAAAAGTACTCTAATAATCTGAAAGAAAATCTTGCTACTGGTAAGGGTCTTATATTAAGGGGCCCAGCTGGTACGGGCAAGACATCGATTGCGGTTAGTATTCTAAAAGAGGTTATGCGACTAGGTAAAGGCTGTTTAATGATTTCTATGCCTAGTCTGTTGGATACCATGCTCACCTTACAAAATGGTGATAGAGTAGCTTTTTTAAATTATGAACAAAAGCTTAGGAATATTCCGATGTTGTTATTAGATGATTTTGGAGCCGAGTATTCTAAATCCGACTGGGTTCACACTAAAGTTGAAAGCATTATTATTGGACGATACCATGCTGAGAAGCCGGTTATATTGACAACTAATTATAATAATGACCAAACAAAAGATCGTTATAGCGAACGAGTAATTGATAGATTGCGTGGCAAAGATTATGAGGAAGCTATATTTTTTGGAGAATCGCACCGATGAAGATTCTCCTACGATGTCAGTTTAGATTTAGGAAGAAAACTCATGACCGGTTCCCGACATTGAATGAATATATCGACTGTGAACGCGGCTCTACTATAGCGGCTGCAGCCATGAAGAAAAAGTGCACAGAGCAGGTGAGGGTTCAATGCATCGAGCAACGTATAACGCCTGTTACTGGGAAAGTAGACATGTTATTTGAATGGCATTCTTCAACCAGGCACGATCCTGACAATGTAGCGTTTGCCAAGAAGTTCATTCTTGATGGGCTACAAGCTGCTGGTGTGCTAGAAAATGACAATCGAAAGTTCATCGGTACTATGGCTGATAAGATTATTCAGGATGATGAAGACTATGTAATCTTACACATCACGAAAAATATGGGAATATTTTTATAATTTTAAGAATTAAGGAGATAAATAAATGAGTAACTTACAAGTAAAAGCGATTGAAGCTGCTCGCAAAGTGCTATTAGAAATGGGACATGAATTTGAAGAATTAGAATTCATGTATGTTGTATGGTTTTGTAAAACATTACAAAACTGGAAAGCATTAGTAAGTGGTCCTAGTATTGATGAATATGTAGAAGTTACACACAATGGTGATCGTAATGAAACATATGTTGATGTGTATTACAAAACTAAAAATGTATGCATTAGAGGTGAAAGCGAATTAAAAAAAGCTTATTTTAGCGGTAACAAAAAATGAAAGATAAAATATTTGAAACTGTAATAGTTGGACTGTTAGCGTGGAGCTTTGTATTGTTGATTTGCATAACAATTATGATGTTTTTGCCATTCTTTAATAAATAGGTGGTGTTTAGCAAACAATGTATACCCCAAAAGAAAAGCGTACGTGCAATATCTCTATTGAGGAGTTATTGGAATTGGGACGTGAACATAAAAGAAAACAAAAAATACATGCTTCAGCACATATAGGAGCATTAATTTATTTAATCGCATTAATAGTATTTGTGGTTTTTAATATAGCTTTTATATTGTATTGGTTAATTGTGTAGAGGATATGGGCGGTGAAATATCCGCCCTATCATAAGAGGTGAGTATGAGAATTCATAGTATGTTATCTGAAGAAGGAATAGGTAATACTATTAGCTTTTTATCCTGTGCGTTAACCATTGTTCATATTGATGATGTTTTTATACCTAAAATTAAATATGATTTTGATAGTTTTATTATCAAATATAAAATTGGGGATGTGAACATTGGACACAGGGTAAGTTTAATAGAATTTCAACATTCAAATATGTCTTTAGAAGAATTTGTGTACAGAATAAAATATCATGTTTTAAATGAGTACTTCTGTATATATGAAAACAGAAATAAATTAATGTGGGATACCGTGCAAGATGAAATAAAACAAGATGCAATATCTGATACATTGAAATCTTGTATGGGGCTAAATAAATCTGATTGTATGAAGTCAGCAGGTGATACCGATGAATGAAATGGTTGTTATAAACATTCTACTGGCGATTTACCTTGTGGTTATTTTTAAAATGTCCTATTACTCTTATCGTGAAGCTGCTGCATTAAAACATTTTATGGTTTCTGATGCATATAGAATGCAATTGCAAAAAATAATTAGATCACAAATACGGGATATGGTGATATGTAGTATTCTGTTTGTATTAAATATTGTTTGTGTGGTGGTCCTATGGTAGAACTTAGCAAAAAAGAATATCGTGAACTTGCATATGAGTATCTACACGAGGCAAGTAAGGCAGCATTGAGGATTAAGTCGTTAAAGCGTAATATTCAACGTATTAAAAGTGATATTACATCATTACGTTCAGTAAACTACGGGAAAGAACGAGTAGATGGCGGTGAACCATCAGGTATTGAAGATGATATTAACCGGCTATTAGATATGGAAATGAAGTACAAACGTCAAATCCATGAACTATTGACTAAACGTGATGATGCTTGCCATATGATCGATACATTAACTAATACAGTTGGCTCCATTATCCTCATGCAACAATATATCAATGGTATGTCTGCTAAAGGGGCATATTCATTTGTGGGTTATGGTGAGTCGCAAGGAAAAGAATATAAGAATTTGGCACTTGTTGAGCTTGGGTATAAACTCCGACGGAAAACGGCGGTAAACGGCTAATATCGACCTTTTAAGTCCTCTATATCTATGATATATTGTAAGTGGAAGAACATGAGTTCATCTCCTAAGCATTTAGAGTACCAAACGCAAAAAGGCGCATCTTAATTGATGTGCCTTTTTTGTTACCAAAAATAATTATGACACAAATACACTGCATCAAGCACAAATGCTTGAATAATAAAAATGGAATATGTACGGCCAATGAGATATTTTACGATGGCCTATGTCAATCCTATATTACGCATTCAAGTGCTAGTAGAAATTCATGCGGATTATGTGTAAGGAAAAATGGGAAGATGATTCGCAAGGGCGGTAATACATTAAAGTGAGGTGATGATCCATTGCGAGTAAATAGAAAAAACTGGCTAACTGACCCAGATAATTTATTGCGTGCAGAAGGTTGGGCTCGTGATGGCCTTACTGATGAGCAGATAGCAAAAAATATAGGGATTTCAGTTAAAACATTGTATAACTGGAAAAAAGATTCCTTACCTTTTTTACAGTCCCTTAAAAGAGGGAAGGAAGTTATTGACCTTGAAGTCGAAAATGCTTTGCATAAACGTGCTATCGGCTACGAATATGAGGAAAAAACATACGAGAACGGAAAGCTCGTTAAAGTTGTAAAGAAACAACAGCCCCCAGACGTTACAGCTCAAATATTCTGGTTGAAGAACCGCAATCCTGAAAAATGGAGAGATACTAAAAACATCGATGTCAAAGGTGAGCTTACAGTATCTGCTATGGATAAATTGAAAGCTGCACGGGAGAGAGCTAATGGAAAAACATGATGAGTTAATTGAGGCATTAGGCGCTCTTACACATGATCCATTAGCGTTTGTATACTTTGCCTATCCTTGGGGAGAACCGGGAACGCCATTAGAGAATATGGAAGGTCCCGATGAATGGCAAATACAAATCTTAAAAGACATCGGCGAACAATTAAAGAAAGGTAAGGACCTACAAACCGCTATCCAAGAGGCGGTAGCATCTGGCCATGGTATCGGCAAATCAGCACTGATATCATGGCTTATTCATTTTGCGATATCTACTCATGAGAATACTCGTGGTGTAGTAACTGCTAATACAGAAGGTCAGCTCCGGACTAAAACATGGCCAGAACTTAGCAAATGGCACAATATGTTTATTGCTAAGGATTTGTTTACCTACACAGCCACAGCTATATTCAGTAACGATAAAGACTACGAAAAGACATGGCGTATCGATGCCATTCCTTGGAGTAAGAATTCCCCTGAATCATTCGCTGGTCTACATAACCAAGGTAATCGGATATTGGTTCTATTTGATGAAGCCTCTGCTATTGATGATGTCATTTGGGAAGTAACTGAAGGGGCTCTTACAGATGCTAACACTGAAATCATTTGGTGTGCATTTGGTAACCCTACTCGTAATAGTGGTCGATTCCGTGAATGTTTTAGAAAATATAGAAAGTTCTGGAATACATATCAGATTGATAGCCGGACCGTTAAGATTTCTAACAAAGCGAAAATTGAAGAATGGTTAGAGGCTTACGGTGAGGATTCAGACTTCTTTAAAGTTCGTGTTCGAGGTGTGTTCCCTTCCGCATCAGATTTGCAATTTATTTCTACTGAAATTGCGGATAAAGCGCAAAAGCAATCTTACAAACCGGGAGC
The DNA here is from genome assembly GCF_938010505.1 of uncultured Veillonella sp. Lineage (GTDB taxonomy): Bacteria > Bacillota > Negativicutes > Veillonellales > Veillonellaceae > Veillonella. Next base: position 13,000 of record NZ_CALLVP010000010.1, read on the forward strand.
ATTTGAACATCTGCCGGTAATCATTGGTGTGGATCCTGCGTGGACTGGTTCAGACTCCTTAGAAATAGTCATGCGACAAGGCTACTATATGAAGTCACTCGCATCTATTCCTAAAAATGACGATGACTGGCGCATGGCTCAACTCATCGCTCAGTTCGAGGACGAATACAAAGCAGATGCCGTATTCATCGATATGGGATATGGTACAGGGATATATTCTATCGGTAAGCAATTAGGGCGCAAATGGCGATTGATTGAGTTTGGCGGTAAGAGTAATGACCCTGTATATCTCAATATGAGGGCGTATATGTGGGGACAGATGAAAGAATGGCTTCGTGAGGGCGGCTCGATTCCACCTAATGACCAAGCACTATATGATGATATCGTAGGACCTGAAGCGATCATTGATAAGAATGGTCATATTCAGCTCGAAAGTAAAAAAGATATGAAAGACCGAGGGTTGCCATCACCAAATAAAGGCGATGCATTAGCCTTGACCTTTGCTGCGCGGGTCGTTAAAAAAAGCGAAACAGGCAATAGGATTGTAGCTAATACGAGTTACAATCCTTTTTAATTGTAGAAAGTGAGGGATAAAGATGTGTATGAAAGGTGCATCTGCTAACTATACACCACCTGCTCCGGCTCCGACTGTTCAAACAAATATGAGCAATCAGACTGGTGAGGAAATGGCAGAAACTAAACGCAAATTCAAACGTGGCTTTGAATCTACTATTTTAGGACCAACTGGAAGTGGTCAAAAATCAATTTTAGGAGGCTAGCATGGCGGAAATGGAATCTTTACTAGCTAGACAACCTACGGAAGGTATTAAGCCTGTTAGGCGTGATTATACGAAGTTACGAAAGAAATTCTCTCAGCTGTTTAATGCGCAGCAACGATATGTAAATAAGTGGAAACAGTTGCGTGACTATCAGTTGCCGTTTATTGGTCAATTTGATGGTGAAGAGGACCAGTCTGAACCTTACAATGGTAAAATCCTAAACCCTGTAGCTTGGGAATCTTGTCAAATATTCGCCAGTGGTGTCATGAGCGGCTTAACGCCTCCAAGCCGTAAATGGTTTAAGCTAACCATGGAGAACATCGACGTAGCAGCTAATAGTCAAGTTGCTGAACTATTGGATGAACGTGAAGAAATCTTGTATGCGGTTCTTGCTAAATCCAATTTCTACAGCGTAGTCCATCAAGTCTATATGGAGTTACCCATGGGACAAGCACCTATGGGAATATTTGCTGACTCCGAATCTGGTGTTCGTTTCATATCGTATCCGATTGGGACCTATGCTATCAGTACAAATAGCAAAGAAACCGCAAATGTATTTGGCCGTAAATACAAAATGACAGTAGATCAGATTGTCGAACAGTTTGGGTATGATAACTGTCCAGATAACGTTAAGAATATTTACGACAACGGCAACAGCTTGCAGCAGTCATTCACAGTCAACTGGTTTGTTGAGCCTAACAAAGACCGTAAGGATAAGTTAGGACGTCGCAATATGCCGTATTCGTCCATTTATTGGGTTGAAGGTAGCAATAGCGATGAAGTGTTATATCATGGTGGCTTTGAAGAATGGCCAATTCCAATCGCTCGACATACGTCAATGGATTTAAATGGTTACGGCAAAGGTGCCGCATGGTTCGCACAACCAGATTCACAAATGTTGCAGAAGTTGGAATTCGATTATCTAACAGCCGTTGAATTGGGTGTTAAGCCTCCTATGCAAGCACCATCTGATGTTATCAGTACGGTTAACTTGTATCCGGGTGGCATTACAGAAATTGAGGGTCAACATAAGGTTGAACCGATGTTTGCTGTACCGTCCAATCTTCAGGACATTCAAAATAAGATTGCTGTAATAGAGGATTCAATCAAGAGAGCCTATAGTGCAGATTTATTCTTGATGTTAGACCAAATCGACAAGGGTCAGATGACGGCTCGTGAAGTTATGGAACGCACCCAAGAAAAATTACAACAATTAGGTCCTGTTGTTGAACGGTTGCTATCTGAATTCTTAAATCCAATCATTGAACGTGTGTATTCCGTCCTAGATCGTGCCGGTGTATTTCCACCTGTTGAGGATGAGGAACTCTTAGACCAATTAAATGGTCAAGAGGTGAAGATTGAATATATCTCACCACTTGCCCAAGCGCAAAAGATGAGTTCATTAGTGAACATCGAACAGTATTTTGCGTTCATCATGTCCTTGGCACAGGCTAATCCGAATATTGTTAACAAGTTTAACTTTGAAGAGGCAGCCAATACATACGGAGTTAACTTAGGTGTGCCGGCTAAGATTATTCGTTCCGATGACGAATATCAAGAAATCTTAGCACAACAGGCACAGGCACAGGCTGAACAGGAACAGCAACAACAATTGATTCAGGCTGCACAATTAGCACCTCAAATGGCTAGTGCGGCCAAACAAGCAACAGACGCCGCCAATGATGGCAATCCTGCACTACAGCAGTGGCTAGGAATGGACGGTGCTTAGATGAAAACAATTAAAGATTATATGCAAGAGCGAGATATGCAAGCGCTTAACCACGTACTTAGCACAGAGCTAGGTAGGTGGTTTTTTTGTAGGCTCATGGACCGCTCAGGCATATTAAAGCAATCGTTCACTGGAAACAGTGAGACATATTTCAACGAAGGAAAGCGCAAGGTAGGGCTGTTATTCCATGGTGACCTAAACAAATTAGGCGTCGATGGCGTTAAGCAGTACCACCAAGCACAGCTCGAATATATCGGGCAACAAGAATATTTTAATAATTTAGTCGAAAAGGAGAAACAAAATGGCTGAAGAAAATATGGGTGCTAACAATAACATGACTGGCAATGAACCGGGCACGAATCCGGACCTAAACAATCCTACGCCACCTGCTGAACCACCTGCTAATCCAAGCGGTGAAGGTAGTAATCCATCTGTTTTAGGCGGTGATAATACGCCACCTGCTGAACCAACGGTTTATGACTTTAAGGGTGCATTCCCTGAAGGTACTGAACTTGATGAAACTGTATCTGCTGATTTTAGTAAGCTACTTAATCAAGTAGGTGCAACACAGGAACAGGCTGTTGAGCTGGCTAAGTTTGGCAGTCAGTACGCACAAAATATCTTGACTGCTTATCAAGAGCAGCAAGAGCAAGCAATTGTTGAAAAGCAACAAGCGGATTATGACCAAGCTAAACAGGAGTTAGGCGGTAAATTCGATGAAACTGTAGCCCTCGCAGGTAAAGGCATCGAAGCATTAACTAAAGCGGTTCCGGAATTACGTAAATACCTTGTTGATAGTCATATCGACAACAATATCAACATGATTAAGGTATTTGCGACAGTTGGTGAAATGGTTCAGGAAGACCCGGGGAAAGGTACAAGACAAGCTGGAACCGGTAATTCTGATGAAGAAACAGCAAAACAAAACATGTATCCATCTATGTATAAGAAATGAGGTAAATAATTAATGGCTACAATTGGAACTCAAAATTTAACACTTTTAGATTTGCAAAAACGAATGGATCCTAATGGTAATGTCGCTCAAATTATTGAGCAATTGGACCAATCCACTGAAATCATTCAAGATATGACGATGGTCGAATGTAACCAAGGGTCTAGCTTTGTAACGACTGTACGTACTGGTTTACCAGATGTTACATGGCGTAAATTATATGGCGGTGTTCAAGCGTCTAAATCCTCCACACGTCAAATTACTGACACTTGTGGTATGCTTGAAGCTTACTCTCAAACTGATAAAGCGCTTGTTGATAAATCCAAAGATAAAGCATCCTTCCGTGCAACTGAAGATAAAGCATTCGTTGAATCTATGGGTCAAGAATTATGCCGTACAATTTTCTATGGCGATGAAAATACGCCAGAAAAATTCATTGGCTTGGCTCCTCGATTCAATACTCTTAATATTAATAAGGCAGCAAGTGCAGAAAACATTCTTGATGCAGGTGGCACAGGCAACTTAGCGTCTATTTGGCTTGTTGGTTGGGGTCCTTTATCCGTTCATGGCATTTATCCTGAAGGTTCTGCAGCAGGTTTACACCAAGAAGATAAAGGTGTTGTTACTGTTACTAAAGAAGATGGCTCCATGTTCGAGGCATATCGTACTCACTTTAAACATGATGTTGGTTTGACTGTACGGGACTGGAGAAACGTTGTTCGTATTGCCAATATCGATGTTACGAAATTGACAAATGATGCTAAAGCCGGTGCAGATCTTATCAACTTAATGATTGAAGCGGAAGAACGTATTCCTAATCTTGGTGGTGTTCGCCCAGTTTGGTATATGAACCGTACATTGCGTACATTCTTGCGTTTGCAAAAGAACACAAAACATGGTTCCACCATCACTGAAGATATGGAAATGGGTAAACTTGTTACTCGTGCAAACGGTGTGCCAGTTCGTAAAATTGATGCATTGTTAAGCACTGAATCTCGTGTTATTGCGTAAAGAAAGGAACATGATTCAATGATTATTGATGAACAAAATACATTTTTCTGGAAAAAAGAAATCACTGCAAACACCAATTCTGACGTGGTGATGAATGGTAACGGTGGCGATGCTGCCGTTGCCTTATGGTTGTACATTCGTTTGGACAAAGATGTTACAGGAACTCCATTATTCAATGTTTACACGTCTGATAAGGAAAATATGGCTGATGCCGCATTGTTAACAGCTATTACATTGCCACAAAACTCTAAGGCTGGTACAGAATACAAAGGTCGACTTCCTGCAGGTGCGAAAAAGTTCATTCGCATCAATGCGAATAATATGACTGCCGCTACGATTACATCATTCTTAACAGATGGTGTGAATTTGAAATAAGAGGTGAGACTATGATTTTTACAGCTAACGTAACGATGTACCATGGTAACCGTGGATTAATTCAAGAAGGTGAAAGTATTAATTTCTCTGAAGAAGAAATTAAAGAGTTTGAGCCTGATTATTTTAAACAGCTTTTCTCTGGTAATGAAGATGAAGTAGCAAAAATCTTTAACCCAAAATCTAAGGCTAAAGACAAAGAACCGTCTACTGAAACTCAGCCTCCTGAAACAGAACCGGGTGACAAAAATCCACCAGATGAAAATACTGAAGGTGATAATACCGGCAATGAAAATCCACCAGATGAAAATACTGGTAACGAAAAGCCTAAGAAAACAAGCAAAAAGAAAACCGATACTACGGAAGAATAAGTGACAATATGAGGGGTGCTTATGCATCCCTCTATTACCATATAGGGGGAACCATGACACCTACTGACATTTGTAATCAAGCACTTGCATTAATTAACGCAGGGTTGCTTTATTCATATGAAGAAGAAACTGAGCAAGGCCGTCAATGCCGTATGCAATATGATGCAACAAGACAGTTGGTATTGCGACAATTTGAATGGAATTTTGCTCGCAAAAATGAAAGATTGGTATTGTCTGCTCATAAAATTAATGGGTGGAATTATGTATACGCATATCCGGAACAATGTATTCGGATATTAGGAGTTATTCCACAAGGCGATCGCTTTCATGCGGAATCGCAACCGGAATACAACATATTTAATATTGGAAACAACAAAAAATGCATAGTGAGTGATGTACCACTAGCATTTATTGATTATATATATGATGTTAAAGATTTGAATGTATGGGATTCTATATCCTTGTACATGTTGCAATGCAAATTGGCTAGTGCGTTGGCTATGCCACTTACTGGTGATAGAGGTTTATTTGACCAGTCTTATAAACTATATCAAGCAGCAGTTCAAGAAGCCAAAGGAATGAACGCAAAGGAACGTAAGCAAGATGCAGTATATATCTCCAGTTATGTGAAAGCGAGGGATTGGTAATGGGTAATCCTCTTTATATATCGCAATTAGCATTTACAACTGGAGAAGTATCGCCGGATGTGTCGAGTCGCTTTGATTTGGAGCAATATAAAAGTGCCTTATTGGAAGCAGAGAATGTGGTTATTCGTCCATATGGGGCCGTTGCTAAGCGTCAAGGCAGTCAATATGTGGGGCAAGTAAAATATAGCGATAAGCCGACACGATTATTTGAATTTACTACGAATACCAATAATTCATTCATGCTCGAGTTTGGCGACAAATATATTCGAGTGTGGAACTACGGAGTTTATACCGGTATTGAAGTTACGACTCCTTTCACTAGCGATATATTGTTTGATTTGAACTGTAGTCAATCTGGCGACGTTATGTTCATCTGTAGTGGTAAGTATCCGATTCAGACATTATCTCGGTATAGTGATACTGACTGGCGACTTGAAGCCTACAAGTTAACGGAACAACCGTATGACACAATCAATACAGATGTTAACTCTACCGTTACGGTAACAGGCGATACAATTCGTTCTAGCAAAGATCTATTTAATGCGGATATGGTTGGCATGGTCATGCAATTAGGCTATTTTGTTGCAGCTGTTCATACAAAGAATACTGGTGTTGTAGTAGAGAAAAAAGAAAAACGGTCATTTATGGGCGGTGTTCATAAATGGAATGAGTACAACAACATTAATTACAATGTAGAATCCTACTCCACAGACCAAGACCTAGCTTGGAAATTTACAACGCATGGGACATGGACTGGTACCGTTAAACTTCAAATTACCACCAATAATGGGACGACTTGGAAAGATTACCGTACATACTCCTCTAATAATGATTATAACGTAACAGATGCTGGCAAAATTGAGCCAAATGCAAAGCTACGTATTCAATCAGATATTAAAAGCGGTGAATGTAATGTTGACCTTTCAATTCTTCCATACACTACATGGGGCATTATCGAATTTAAAGAATTTGTAGATGCTAAAACCATGAAGGTCAATATCTTAAATGGTATCGTTGAAAACGAAGCTACTTCTAAATGGAAGATGGGCAGTTGGGGCCGTAGTAATGGATATCCTAAGTTATGTACGTTTTATCAAGATAGATTTGTAGTAGCGGCTACCAATAAGAACCCTAATTATATTTGGATGAGCCGTACGGGAGACTATCCAAACTTTGGGGTTGAAAAGGT
>NZ_CALLVP010000011.1 GCF_938010505.1 uncultured Veillonella sp.
TTTTGCATAGCACAAGATACATCAGCAAAATTATTAGCATAGTTTGCTTTACTAGCTAATACGATAAGCACAGGTGCATTATAGTTGAATACAAATTTGCCTTCGGCGGACATCTTAATGATATTCACCATGTAAGGTAAAGTATTTTCTGTAATCGGCATTTTGCCGTATTCTTCTTGAACAAAAGTTACTAATTCGTTGAGCACATCTTGGTTTGTGATAACCATGAAATGTGTTAATTGTGTGTTGCCACCAGATGGAGCACGGCGACCTGCGTCGAGCACTTGATCGATGAGCTTTCTAGATAATTGATCAGCTTTAAATTTACGCGTACTATGACGAGTTCTAATACATTCTAAGGTATTCATGTGGTCCTCCTATGACAAATGGGATTTGATATAGAGTTTCTTATATTATACTACAAGGAAAAACCTAGAAAAGGACATATTTTTACTAAGTTATTTATTAGGAGAGGGTCCTGTAACCAAAGAAGATTTCCTTGAAAGCAGAAACTATAACCTTCTAATATCAAATAAATTTATAAATAAAGTTACAATTTTATGGCATAATTTTGTCCCATTAATTCTATAGAACTGCGCAATTCTTAACGAATAAGAAAATAAATATTAATTAATTGACAAATTTAAAAATATCTGTTTAAAGTGCGCTTTTTGCGTTGACTGTTTACCGTAAAATTGTGTACAATTAATTAGTAGATAATTGTGTGCATATGGAGGTAGAATATGGCAGAAATCGGTGTACTCGCAGGTTACGAGCATAAAGAAGAAGTTCCTGATTCAGAATATTTAAGATTGGAAAACCAATTGAGCTTCCCACTTTATGTAGTGGCGAAGGAAATTGTTAATGCATATCGTAGTCACTTAGATCCTTTAAATTTGACATATACTCAATATATCGTAATGATGGCATTGTGGGAATATGGTGATTTATCCGTTAAGGAATTGGGCCAAATATTGCGCCTTGATTCCGGTACATTAACACCACTTTTAAAGAAATTAGAAGCAAAAGCATTTTTGAAACGCAAACGCAGTCGTCAAGATGAACGCGTAGTGATGGTAACGCTTACTGATACGGGTAAAGAATTACGCGATGTAGCAGTTCATATACCACGTCGCTTGGCTGAAGCGGCAGGTCCAATTTTTGATGTAGAAGAAACACGTCAATTACGTGCATTGCTTAATAGACTGTTAGAAGCAATCGATAACGCCAATGCTAAAACAGCAGAGAATTTTAAGGGCTAATTTGACATAACCTCATATGCATAAAGTCTGTAACCGAGGAAATCTAAAAATTTTATTAAAAATGTGATATACTATACACATAGCGTATTGTATTAAGGTCATGTGAGAGTATGACTAATTTGTGATTTGCCCTCGTGGCACAAAGGAGAACATTATGAATAAAAATTTATTAGGTGCATTTGTATTAGCAGGTACATTATTAGTTGGCGGTGTTGCAAACGCAGCAAACTGGAATGGTTTAGCTAACTATCCAGAGGTTCCAAACAGTGCAAATGGTACAGAAACGTATTTCTTCGATAAAGCATCTGAGTTTAAAGGTATAGACAGCAGCCGTAACCATGTATTCGGTGTTAATGTAATTAACATGCATAATAACGAATATGGGGAAGCTACATTGTTCAAATATCTTGTTCATCCAAGCTTACATACTGTATATCGTTATGCTCCAGATGGTCAAGTTTACCAAATTCAACCTGGAACAAATGAGTTCAATATGTTCATGGCTGCTTGGAAAGAAGTATACGGCACAACTTTCGAATTCCCAGCCTTATAATTTAGTGGCGCTTGCCGTAATAATTACATAACTATTGCTGGTGAAAGCTCCTTTTGGGCTTTCACCAGTGTTGTTTATGGAGGTTTTTTTATGTCTAAATCTGAATTTGCCCAAGCCTATACGGAGCGTATGTTCCCTGATATTGCAGCCCCAGCGGGTTATATTGATCCAGAGTTTGAAGTATTGTTTGATAATTTTGCCTTTGATGAAGTCATCACCGAAGAAGG
>NZ_CALLVP010000012.1 GCF_938010505.1 uncultured Veillonella sp.
TTCTGAAAAAAATAGAAAATAAAATGTTACAAGTCATAACATTCACATTCTACTCAGTTCTTCAGATCAAGAATCTTTGGGAGTGTCCACGTTTCCTCGCCACATTCTATATCGAAGTTCTTCGTTTCATGTGTTTGCTACTTCTCGTAGGGTGATATTAGCACAATCACTTTTTCGTGTAAACCCTTTTTTCTCAATTGTGTTCTCATTATCATGTTTTTATAACTTAAAATACCTGCTAAGTTAGATTTTATCTAGTTTTATAGGATATAATTTTTTTCATAAAAAAATTAAAAATTATCTACTTTCTCACTAAGCAAGAATAATTATCAAATCTATTATTAATTTATACTTATAAATAATATCCCAATTAATAAATTGTAAAATATATTATACATAATGGGTTTATAAATATATCATACAATATATGGTGTATTAGAACTAAATAATTACTAAAACATTCGATGTATTAAGAAGTCTTATATATGTATTAATTTTACTATATATATACTATTATATACAAAAGATAATATATAAGATTTTTATGCAACAAAAAAAAGACTTCCGAAGAAGTCTTTTTTTGTTTGTGAGGGAATTAGAATTTGTAATTCAATTCTGCACGGTAAAAATCGGAAAGATCATTACCGCTTTGGTCTTTAGAGTTGAAACCATAACCAGCGCTTAAGCCTACATTATCTTGTACTGCGTAATCTACGCTAGCCATGTAACCTTTGTAACCATTAGATGTATTTGTTAAGTCATATGCTTGATCCCAAGTGGAGCTTACGATTGGTGCGTTAGCTTTTTGGTTGAAGTATTGACCTTTCACATCCCATGTACCTTTTTTAGCGATGTCGTAGTTACCATAACCAACGCCTGCTGTCCAAGCTTGAGAGTTATCTATGTTGGAAGCTTTCAACCATTCGCCACCAGCCCATAATTTATTTTTACGGAAGTCCGCATTGAAACCGTAAACATCTTGTTTATCGGAATTTACTGTTGCACCATTGTGATTCAAGTTACCGCTAGATAATCTAGAGTAGAAACCACCAACGGAGGATTCTTTACCAACTTTACCTTTTAAGCCTACATAGGATACAGATGGGTTATCAGATTTGGAGTTGCCTTCAGCAGCACCATCAATCATGTAACCATACGCACCTTGTACTTGAACTTTATCATTACCTACGTTCAATTGAGCACCGTCGAATGTATCATCGTACATCAAACCGCCACCAATTGTTTGTTGGAAACGACCAGCTTTAGCAGATACGTTGCTACCGAATTTATGATCTACGTAAGCACGATCGATTGTTGCATCAGCGCCTTTTGTAGAATCACCGAATTCATAGTTGCCTTTTACACGAACAACTGCTTCAGTTTTATCATTTACATTAGCATTAAATTGTACACGTGCACGGCCATCAGTTAAGGATTTGCTATTAGCTTTGTAAACACCTTTATCCTCAGAACCTTGATGACGGATACGAGCATCACCAGTTACTTTTACATTACCTACACGGTCTTCCAAACGAGATACACGAACGCCAAGGTTGTTCAATTCGTTGGAGAACTCATCTGCCAAGCGATTAATCATAGCTTGTTGTTCTGCATTAGCACGATCTTGGTTAGCCATTGCTTTAGCTACCATTTGAGCCATTTCATAACGAGTGATGTTGTTTTGGCCTTTGAAAGTGCCATCTGGATAACCATTAACGATACCAGATTGTGCTAATTGGGATACTGCTTGGTATGCCCAAGAATCTGGAGTTACATCGGAGAATGGATTTGCAGCAAATGCTGTTGTTACACCCAATACTGCTGTTGCTGCTAACATTGTTGCGAATTGTTTTTTCATAATGAATTCCTTCTTTCTTATAAATAAGAATTTATATTTGCAGAAGACATTCACTACATAAGTAGTATCACTATGAAAGATTTATTAGGAGTGTCCATGTTTCCTCAACTAAATTATCTATCTTAGCGCCACTTCTTTGTAGCGTAGCCCTTCTGTTGATGTGAATATACCACCAGCCAAAAACTTTGTAAAGCATTTTATACAACTAAATTTTATGAAATTTCTTTCATGAACATTATAAGTCCTATAAACATAGATTTTAACTGCATTCTTTAAAATTAGATTTCACAAAATTTCATTTTATAACCTTAACAATTAAATAGTTTTATTACTAATACCTGCTTTTTTGATAAAATTTACTTATTAGTTATTGATAAATTAATAAAATATGTTAATTAATACTATTGAATTGTTTTATCTTTATAAAGTTTCACAAATAAAATCTTTATTTTATGCCAATAGGTATAGCTCTAAACTTTTTACATATCTTATCCAAAAGATACCACTTAACCTACTTGGGCTTACTTTATAAAATAAAAAACCTATCTACGATGCAAACACATCTATAGATAGGTTTTCACTGTTATTAAATTGCGTAGGATACAAAGCCTAAAATATGATCAACAGGAACTGGGCCGATAAAACGACTATCACTAGAGTGATTGCGATTATCCCCCATTACAAATACATGACCTTCTGGAACTGTTACAGGTGTAGACCGAGTATAATTCATTTTTGTATCTTTTGTATATGGTTCTTGTAATTTTTCTCCATTACGCCATACATAACCATCTTTAAACTCTAGTACATCACCAGGTATACCTATTACACGTTTTACCCATACATCATTTGTTTGAGCGGATTTATTAAAAACAGATGCATAGTTCATCAGTGGTTCTTTTACATCATCCACCCATGTGCGAACGCGATTAACGCGGCTATCAATAATAACGATTTGTCCATATTCGGGCATATCATTCATAATATGATGCCATTTGGTAACAATCAAATATTGTCCATTGTGTAATGTATCATCCATTGATTCACCAGATACTCTAGTAGGCTGAATCAAGAAGATATGAATTACCATAGCGATGATTAATGCTAATACAATGGCATAAATCCAATCTAATATTTCTTTTACTATTGTATTTCCTAATTTATTACTCATAGTATCCTCTTAATGACCACCTTTCGTAAATCTACCACCAAAGACATCATGTACGTCTTGGATAGTAATAAAAGCTGTAGGGTCTACTTCATAAACGGTATCTTTTAATCTTGTAATCTCTAACCGGGTAACTACAGAATACAATACATGTTTCGGTTGTTTTAAATAACCACCTTCACCGTACATAATCGTAACACCACGCTTAAGATTTGCATTTAATGCATCAGCAATATCTTTAGAATTATCTGCATCAGTAATAATCATAACCCCTTTAGATTCTTCAAGGCCAGTTATGGTCACATCAATCATCTTATATGCAATAAAATAGGCAATTAAAGAGTACATAGCACTATTCCAGCTATATACAAAGCCCGCTGCGCCAAGAATGACTAAATTCATGGCCATTACAATTTCACCTACTGAAAAGGTAGATTGTTTATCAAAGATAATGGCTACGATTTCAGATCCATCTAATGAACCACCATTACGAATTATGAGCCCTACCCCAATACCTAAGATTATACCACCAAAGATAGAGCCTAAAAATGGATCGGTTGTAATAGGTGTAAAGTTATGTGCAAAGGTAGAAAATATTGCCATCCATACGATAGAAAACAACGTAGAAAAAGTAAATCCTTTACCAATCGCTTTATAACCTAAATATAAAAATGGCAAGTTGAAAAGTACTACGAAAATACTAAAGGAAATACCTGATAGTTCCGCAGCCATCAAAGAGATACCAACTATACCACCGTCGATGATGCTATTTGGTACTAAAAACAAATCTAAGCCCACCGTATATATCAGGGCACCTAGAATCATCATTACACAACGCATAATAAGGTTCGACCAGTTACGCGTTGAAGTTTCACTTGTCATGAGCTTCTCCTTTTCCGTATAACTGTTCCATAGCATGTAATCGCTTTTCTTCTAACTCGTTAGAGTCTACAGTATTTTCTTTAGCAGCTAGTTCATTTTGAGCTAATTGCTTCGTATAACGCAAACCAATAACGAGAGCAGTCAAATCATCTACAGGTTCTGGTGGAAATTGCATAGATGTAGGAATAATCTTTCGCCACCCTGTAGGAGGATTATATTGCCAATATAATTTACGGGCCTCCTCTGTACTGTGAGATTCGTCGATTAAACTAGTTGTAATTTTATGATTACGTCCAATTTGTTGAAGAGAAGGATACAAGTGTTTATGATTTGTACCATTTCCACAAACAATATGAACAATACCATAATATTCAGTTAAAATACGCTCAATATCTTTATTGAAAGTATTTGAAGAAATAATTTTACGGCATATCATCTCACCGGAAGGTGAAAGTATAGCTACGCCAGTTTTCTCATTTCCTGGATCCACTGCTAAAATATATGTATTTTCAGTCATTTGATTATCCCCTTTGTAAGTACAGTAGTTATATTTTAACATAAAAAGAAGGTCTTATGTTGAAAATTACATAAGACCTTCTCTTTATGATGTATGAAACCAACATACTTTTATCATATTAATTAGTTTGCATTTTTGCCTTATCATTAAAAACCGGCATTTGGGTAATACGCAACTTAAGGTGTACAGGACCAGACGAATATGTATCGCCATCAGTATAAGCTTCAACGTGAACCTTACCACGCATAGTGTTTATTCGTTTAATAGCTGTAAACAAATCGTCACCAGATATCATTCCAATATCACCTGATAAAGAATCAGGAATAATCCCCTTTGCCTTCGCATGCTCGTTTACTTGTTTCAAGAACTGGAGCATAGAGGACTGGGCATTAGCACCACCATCCAGCACAGCAGAGTGAATAACTTCCCCATTTTTATAGATAAATTGTTGTGGATATACTTGGATAACTGCAACTGCAGGTTCACCTGAAATAATATTTCCTGCGGCTATCACTTGAACAACCATTGGTGTTTTAGAGTTAATTAATTTTTGCGTAGCCACCTCAACATTTTGTCGATCTACATACACAACGGATTGACCTTTATCCTCTAAACCTAATCGACGTAATACAAGTTTATTTGTATCATCGATAATATGTTTAATAGCATTATTGCTATCTTCTTCACTTAAACCAGGTCGTACAACAGCTTGCGCTAATAGCTGATCTACTTGGAAGAGAATTGTCCCTTCACGCAAGTGAATAATACCATTTTGCAATTGTTCTTGCGTAGCTTGTAGATTCTTAATATGAGCTTCCATCTTAGCACGAGTCTCTTCAAGTTCGGCTAACTTTTTAGATACCTCTGCATAAGAGGCTTGTAAAGATGCCAGTTCAGCCTCTGTTGCATCTTTAGCAGCTTGTGCACTCGCTAATTCAGCTTTTGTAGCCTCTACTTCACGGCGTATCTGTTCAATCTCAGCCATCCGGTCTTCAAGCTCCTGTTTATTCTGTTCTAGCAAAGCTTGACCACGAATAAGCTCTTGCGTTTTTGCAGCAACCTCATTATTTAGCTGCTTCATATCTGCTCGCAGCTTATCCATACCGAACAGTGCGGTTCGTACGCTTTGAGACGTAAAAGTTAAAACTCCAACCGTAGCTGCTGCAACAAGAAGGCCTGTCACAATGGTAACTATAATAGACGTATGCTTAGGTCGTAATCCAAAGAGGGACATGCGACGTTTACCAATTTTAGTGCCTAACTTATCCCCCATGTAAGCAATGAGCCCCCCCATAAGGGCGATAATTATTAAGATTTTAACACCTACTAACATCAAGTCCCTCCTTTCCTATGATTACAATCTGTTATTTCGATACGCGCCAATTCAAATATAAGCCTGAAATAATACCTAAGGTATCTGGTATCAATGCAGCCAATACAGTTGGCAATGCTCCGCCTTTTCCTAAGGCACCAGCAAAGGTCATCACCCCATAATAAATAAAGATGATAAGAATAC
>NZ_CALLVP010000013.1 GCF_938010505.1 uncultured Veillonella sp.
CTGGTGTCCTAACCGCTAGACGATAGGGCCGTAACTCCATGGATTATACCATGAAGGAGGGGTGGGTGTCTACTTTTTATCCAACTTAGAGCTTGTAAGATAATAAGATAACACAGACCAAGAACAGTAGATTACAGACACAACAATAAGTAGAGCAATAAACACAACCGACGAAACCATCACAGCACCAGCAAATGCAAGTATAGTATACTGTATATTGTAGATAAAGTAGATCAATGCGAACATCATAGTAAGCCCTATGCACACCAACGGAATAATTTTTAACCCTCCCATAACTCTATCTGTTACCCAATATTGCCTAAATATACACATTTTAATCATAATAATCGACAGTGCTAAACTATAGATTACAAAAGCAATACGTATAAACTCAGGCAAGTTATAATAGATAGCGTTAAATATCATATTCCTAGAATTAGGGTCATCTCCTATCATTACATCTACTAACAAAACACACAACGTCACGAAAGCAATTGTAGCTCCAATGGTCCTTTTTTTATCTGCTTTCGCAACAGGTAAAGGACTTACGGCAGCCGGAGTTTCCGTAAAAGTTAATTGCTTCTTCATATCTTCATTAGAATATACATCAACAGACCGCCGCCCATCCATGGTCTCACACGGAAACGAACTATTTGCCAAATTATCTTTCTGCTCAGTATTATTAAAGTTCGTCATTTTTTTATTTATACCTATTATATCCATATAGTATCGCATTATCGTCGATAAAGAGGAGCTCGCTAACATAATAGGGAAGATGATTGCAGGAAAAAGTATTAGAACGTCTATCGGCGCAGACTCACCATGCAACCAAATCGCCACAAAAATTATTGCCGACAGTACAGAAGAGTAGATTGCCGCCTTTGGACTATCCTTTACCATCTTGTTAATATTCTGATAATAACCCCTCCTGTACCACCTAATCATAAAACTAATCAACAGCAAGGAGTACATCATCGATACGGCTGGAATGATAACTGTCAAAAAAGAGACGTATACGTCGTACGGCCCTAATCCTCGCACTGAAGCGTAAGCTCCTACTAGCGTAATAATGGTAAATATTAAAGAAAAGAGCATAGCACGCTTAAAGACTCGCTTTTTCTCTGTGCTGTCATAGACTGACGCATTGCTTACGTCGGGATTGTTACTTTGATTATTACTCATACGACCAGTATACAACATAACTCTTGAGATTTTACAAAAAATTCGCCATAATAAAAGGTATGAAAAAGGGCGGGATTTGCTGTAAGCCTCACACAATTTCCAGATTTTGGTTAAGGCGGTTGTGTGAAGTAGCATTACTAAGCTGTTTTACGATTACACTTCTATACGCATGGGCAAGGTTTATTCCTACAGGCTATCAGCTGCCGATAGGCCTATCTGTCTCTGACAAAGCAGCTGGAGTAGCAGCAATCGGCAGCTTAATTATGCTTATTCTATGTTTCTGGCTGCCAAAAAAACACGAAACCAGTGTCGGTATTTTTGTATATTTATTAACCGTCGTCGTAAGCGCCGTCACCATCATTACTAGTGGTGGTGTCGTCTCGCCATTTTTAGCGATGTGGATCATTGTGGCAATTTTCGCAGGATTCTTTGGTATGGCTATTCTGGGCATAATGGCGCTTCTGGTAGTCTTGCAAATCATCGCCTTCGTCA
>NZ_CALLVP010000014.1 GCF_938010505.1 uncultured Veillonella sp.
GAAGCATGTAAGGATATTAATATAACTCTCGAAAAAGGTCAGTCCCTTGGGATTGTAGGGGAATCTGGCTCTGGGAAAACAACATTGGTTCGTATGATTATGAAGATGCTTCCTATTACGGAAGGTGAGATTTATGTGGATGGTGTAGAGATTCAACATATGAACTCCGAACAAACGAAAGAATACCGTAAAAAAATTCAAATGGTATTCCAAGATCCATCTGCAGCCTTTAATCCGCGAATGAAGGTAAAGGATATCATTCTTGAGCCACTATACAATTTTGATCTTCTTGAAAAGGGAACAGAAGAACAAATTGCAGGTGATTACCTTGAGATGGTAGACTTACCTCGTGAGTTTATGCATCGCTATCCTCATGAAATGTCCGGGGGGCAACGTCAACGTGTTGCCATTGCTCGTGCTATCGTATTAGAGCCAGAAATTCTCGTTCTAGACGAGGCTACTAGTGCTTTAGACGTATCTGTACAAGACTCCATTGCGTACCTATTGGCGCGTTTACAAAAAAAGAAAAATTTAACATACCTATTTATTGCTCATGATATTGCCTTCATTCGTACGATGTGCCATAAGGTGGTCGTAATGTATAAAGGGGCTATCGTTGAAGAATTAGATGCGTTCCACTTAGCAGATGCGAAACATCCTTACACAAAAGTTCTATTGAGCTCCATCTTTGAAATTGGCCAAGATCATAAGCCACTTACCTTAGATGAGGCTGCATTAGAAGCATAATGTAAGAAACTCATTCAAATATATAGATTTTGAATGTTAGACTTCGAGCATATAGATTTAAAATGTTGAGTTTTAAATCTTATAGGTAAATCAAAATAGCAGTTAGTTTGCATACTAACTGCTATTTTTGTATGTGCAATACATATATGAAATTTTTTTAATAGATATATCGAAATATTTAGTAAATATACATTGTGTTAACACGTAATATATAGTATAGTTGACTATATGAAATATACCCCTATGGGTATAACAAAGTATGCTCATATGAAGTGATGTACATGGATTCTCTCTATATAGTAACTATTGTAAAAAGTGGATTAGGTTTACTAGATTATGTTAATGTAAAACTTAGTGAGTATCTGGGCATAAAATAATAGTTAATGAGTGTAGAAAGGTTAGGTGTGTAAATGAAAGGATTGCGTAAGGCTTTACTCATTGGTATGACTCTTGGTATGACAGTTCTCGGTACTGTCGGTTGCATTAACCAAGAGGCCGCTCCTTCTAATGATGTATTAAAGGTAGGGGCCATTAGCTTTGCTGGTACATTAGAACCAACAGAAAATTATTTTAGCTGGGCCGTTGTGCGGTTTGGCGTAGGTGAAACGCTTATCAAGTTTGATGATCAAATGAAAGCAACGCCTTGGCTTGCAACATCTTGGAAACAAGGTGACGACAAATTGACATGGACTTTCACCATCAACGATAAAGTAAAGTTCTCAAATGGTAATAGTTTGACAGCTGAGGCGGTAAAAGCATCTTTAGAAAGAACCTTTGCGAAAAGTAAACGAGCAAAAACGTTCTTTAACTATACGGAAATCACCGCTAAAGGTCAGGAGTTGACTATTAAGACCGATAAGGAATACTACAACTTGCCAAACTTGCTAGGCGATCCATTATTCTTGATTATGGACGTAACGGCCGAAGCGAATGGCCGCGATATTGCGAAGGAAGGGCCTATTGGGACTGGTCCTTATATAGTATCCTCTTTCACAAAAGAGCGTGCTGAACTAAAGCGCAATGATAATTACTGGGATGGCAAGGCAGGCTTTGCTAAGGTTGAAATCCCATCTATTAATGATGCGAATACTCGTGCTATGGCGTTACAAGCGGGCGATGTAGATATGGCCGTTAGCATTGGACCTGGTGAATATAGTATCTTCCAAAATGATAAGAACTTTACGATCTATGAAGTCGCTTCCTTGCGTGACGTATTTGTTCGTATGGGGCAAAAAGGAAAATTACAAAATCCAAATCTTCGTGCAGCCCTCATTGCAGCAGCAGACCGTGAGTCTTATGCGAAGAACCTCATGAAAGATACCTTCGTAGCCGGTAAAGCTCCATTGCCACCATCCATAGATTATGGCTTTAACCAATTGCGTGATCCTAATAAATATAATGTGGAACGTGCTAAAGAATTACTGAAACGTGAAGGTTATGAAGATACAAATGGCGATGGCATTGTAGATAAAGATGGTGAAAACCTCGTGCTTGACTTTTACGCCTATACAACTCGTCCTGAATTGCCATTATATGCGGAAGCATTGCAAGCGGATTACAAAAAAATCGGTGTGGATTTACAAATTAAAATTGTAGATTATGCGGTTATCGACACATTATCTCAATCTGGTGATTACGATATGATTATCTCCAGTGTTGTAACTGCTAATACAGGTCAACCAGTATGGTTCTTGAAACAATATTGGGGTACAGGTGTTGAAACTAATGGCTCTGGCTTCTCCAATCCTCGTTTCGATGAATTGTTGGCTTTAGGTGAAAGTAGTGGCGATCCAGTGGTGCGTCGTAATGCGGTTATTAATGCACAACAACTTATGTTGGACAACGCTGTAGCTCTATTCCTAGGTTACCCTAAAATCAATATTGTAGGTAATAACCATATTGATGGCATTAAGATGACACCTTCTGAATATTACATCATTACTAAAGATTTAAAACGAAAATAATTTAGGAAACATAAAATAATCTATGGATTTAAATCAAACATGATTTAGTGATTTGATATACAAATATTCTGATACATTATAGTAACTAGGCACAAAAAGAGGACCATATGGTCCTCTTTTTGTATAGCTTTATTATTTTTTCTCTGTTACGTCTAGTTCTGACATATTAACAGCGTTTGCCTTACTAATCATTTTATTGTATTTAGTAAATAATTGCGTATAAGCTTCACCGTAGGAAGAGTTGATAATAATGTAATTACGTGCTTCTGCGACAAACTCTTTTACGGCATCTTGATATTCTCTCACAGCGTTTTGTGTTTCTGGTGTTGTACCAGGTTGTAGTTTATTAATACGCTGTGTAATTTGCTGTAAATTAGTTTCGACCTTTTGTGTATCGGTATTTCCATCCGGATCGATAAGATCGATAGTGCGTGCAGTCATGAGATTTAACTCAATAAAGTTAACCGCATTTTCCCGTTTTTCTCCCTGATACTCAGTCATGCGTTCGTTATAAAGCTCATTATTACGATTATCTAAAGCTAAGTCTAATGCATTATATGTAGCGTAGAACTGTTCTGCTAAAGGTACATATTGAGCTGCTAGCTCATCGCTACCTTTGTAATTATCCTTTTCATAACGACGTTCCACATAGTAAGATTGCAACTGATCAGCAATAGGAATAATTTGATCAAGTACTACGAGGACATCATTTGTTGCTTGGTTTACATCTTCGTAGGGCGTAGAACTATCTTGTTTTGCTACCTCTAATGCAGCTTTAAGTTCCTTGTATTTAGGTAGTGTAATCGTCGTATTATGAGAACCATTACGCAACTCTTCCAGCGTTGGTTGTAATTGGCTAGCATAGGCTACACTATACGAGTTATATGCGTCCAGTGCGACAATATAAGGTCGTATTGCGTTGATTTTATCGTCAACGGTTGATCGATATAAAATTGTCGTTGTATTGGATGATAAGAGTGTATACACCCCATAGATCCCACCACCGATAATAGCAACACCGAGCACAATGGCTGCTATTAACTTGATGTACCCCTTTTTCAACTGCGCACGCTCCTTGAAAACACACTAACTCTTTTGGATCCATTTGGGCAGACAAATGCCCTAAGAGTAATTATTTACATTATATCACAACTTTACGTGGCAAAAAAGACGTATAGATACGATAATTATAAGGAATAGATGAAAATGTTTGATTTGAACATGTATTAATATTTATAATTAGCGATTAAACGATGAATAAGGCTGTAAATTGTATTAAAAATAGATGTTTTGAGATAAATCCATATATTCTCTAGACGTTGCAGCTGCGGCTGGTATAATAGCAAGTATAGTATTCATTATATGGGGAGTTCGTTATGTCAGAATCGAATCATTTAATCAATTTTGCTACATCTTCGGAACTTATTGCTAATGGGGAAGGGCGTAATGTATTATCTGCTATTGAAGATGGATTACGCAATTGTGATGAGTTTTTAATATCAGTAGCATTTATTACTCCAGAAGGTTTGTTGACGTTAAAGCCAATCCTAAAGGAATTAGAGGATCGTGGTGTTTATGGTCGTGTGTTAACGACGGATTATCTTGGTTTTAATAGTCCACAAGTTTTGGAAGATTTAGGAAATTTAAATAATATTGAGTTAAAAGTGTATTGCACTACACAAGGTAGTGATCATGGATTCCATACAAAAGGCTACATTTTTAGAAAAGATGAATCTTATCAGATTATAGTTGGTAGTTCTAATTTAACTATTAATGCGTTAAAGAAAAATCGTGAATGGAATACTAGATCTGAAGCTCATTGCAGTGATACCTATGCTAGAGAAATCACGGAAGAATTTGACTTGTATTGGAATTCAAAATTTTCTATTCCTTATGAAGATTTTATTCCTTGGTATAAACCAAGATGGGTGCGTCCAGAGCGAACTTCACAAAGGACTGTAGCAGAGCAATTTAGAAAAGTAGATTTGCTTAAACTGGAACCTAATAGTATGCAACAACAGTTTATTGCTAACTTTAATGAACTAAGAGCTAATAATGCTAAAAGAGGTCTTTTGATCTCTGCTACGGGTACCGGCAAAACCTATGCGGCGGCTTTTGCTATGAGAGAAATGAGGCCTAAAAGAATATTATTTTTAGTACATCGTGAACAAATTGCAAAACAAGCGATCGCTAGTTTTGAGCGGATTTATAATGATCCATCTATTACATTTGGTTTAGTTTCTGGGAATGCTAAATACTATAATGCGACTCATGTATTCTCTACAATGCAAATGATGGGCCGTAATGATGTAATGAAACAGTATGCTCCAAAGGAGTTTGATTGTATTATCATTGACGAAGTGCATCGTGCAGGTTCAGATAGCTATCAACGCATTATTGAATACTTTGAGCCTCAGTTTTTATTGGGAATGACTGCTAGCCCGGAACGTACAGATGGATATGATTTATATGAATTATTTGACCATAATATTATTTACGAAATTCGATTACAACAGGCTTTAGAAGAAGATTTGCTATGTCCATTTCATTATTTTGGCATCAGTGATTTGTGGGTGGATACTCAAGAAGATATTTCTGATATGGAGGTATCCTTTTCAAACTTGTCTACAAAAGAGCGGGTAGATAAAATTATAGAAAAGATTCGCTATTTTGGACATAGTGGTAGTCGTGTAAAGGGGCTGGTATTCTGTAGCAATCGAGTTGAGGCAAAAGCGTTGTCTGATGCTTTTAACGAGCGTGGTGTTTATCGTACTGTATGTTTAACTGGTGAAGATAGTCAAGAAACTAGGGAAATAGCAATTGCTCGATTAACGGGAACTGGTGATTATCAGGGACGTTCAGACCTGCAATTAGATTATATCTTTACCGTAGATATCTTTAATGAAGGTGTTGATATTCCAGAAATTAATCAAGTTATTATGCTACGTCAAACTGAAAGTCCGATAATCTTTATTCAACAACTCGGACGTGGTCTTCGTAAATTTGAAGATAAAGAATATGTAGTTATCTTGGATTTTATTGGGAATTATACTAATAACTTTATGATTCCATTAGCCTTATCAGGTGATAGGAGCTATAACAAAGATACCTTGCGTCGTTATGTACAAGCTGGTAATCGTATTATTCCAGGTACCTCAACTGTACATTTTGATAAAATTGCAAAACAACGCATTTATGAATCTATTGATACAGCAAGATTTTCCGATATGAAATTAATTAAAGAAGCTTATTTCAATTTACGCTTCAAATTAGGTCGTATTCCTAAAATTTCTGATTTTGCCGATCATGGTTCGATTGATGTTAGTAGAATTTTTAGTAAATTTAAGTCCTATCATCATTTCTTGATAAAGATTAAGGATAAGGACTATGATATATCCTTTACACCTGTTCAGGAGAGAATGCTACATTTTATATCTCAGAAATTAACGACAGGTATACGTGCACATGAACTTTTAGTATTACAAGCGTTGTTAGATGGTCACGACGATGTCATTAATTATGTATCTTATGAATTAGATAGTAAGTATAATGTGAAGCTGTCTGAGAATGGACGTATTAATCTTATAAATATAATGACAAATCAGTTTGGTGTTAAAGTAGCACAGAAGACATTTGCTGACAGTGTATTTATTGAATTATCTAATGGTAGATATGGTATATCTCAAGCCTTTAAAGAGGCATTAGAAGATAGCAATTTTAAAGAACAGGTTCAAGAGTTAGTTATATATGGTTTGAGAAAATATAAAGAAAAGTATCAACATAATATTTATTATAAAACTCCATTTGTTTTATATGAGAAGTATAATTTTGAACAAGTTTGTCAATTATTAGAATGGCCCAAAAATGCAGTTGCTCAAAATATTGGTGGTTATCAGTTTAACGTAGAAACTAATACATATCCTGTGTTTATTAATTATCATAAAGATGAAATGATACAGGACAGTATTAAATATGAAGATGAGTTTTTAAGTCCTATTTTATTAAAGGCTATATCAAAAGCTAGACGCTATTTAACTTCACCTGATGTTGATACTATACTTCGCTCAAATGAATTAGGAATTGCAATGCATTTATTTGTAAGAAAAAATAAAGATGATGAAGAGTCTAAAGAGTTTTACTATTTGGGGCCTATTTACTCTACAGGAATTGAAAATGCCAAAGAGATTACTATGGCTGGTGGGACAAAAGCTGTAGAATTAGAATATGTACTTGAAGTGCCTGTAAGAGATGATATTTATGATTATATTGTAAATGGATAAGGATATATATGAGCGAACAACGAAAACATATTGAAGTGGTAGCGGCTATCATAAAAAAAGGTGATACAATATTAGCTACGCAACGCGGTTATGGTGATCTAAAGGATGGATGGGAGTTTCCTGGTGGAAAAATTGAACCTGGTGAAGCCCATGATGTAGCTCTTATTAGAGAAATCAAAGAAGAGCTAGAAGCTGATATTAACGTTCAAGAGCATATTATTACTATTGAATATACTGGTTATGAAAAGTTTGATCTTACCATGCATTGTTATTTATGCTCTTTAGTAAATGATTCTAATATTACCTTAGTAGAGCATGAAGCTGCAAAATGGTTATCTAAAGATACTTTATACTCTGTGGATTGGTTACCTGCCGATATTGATGCGGTAGAAGCCATATACAAACGCTTGTAAGTTAAATATTAAATTACGTATAAGTCCCTATCTTAGATAGGGGCTTTTTCATATTTATCTAGTTTTAATATTACGCAAATAAATAACTTTTACTGTGCCAAAATCAATTGTATATCCCGTTGTACTCGTATATAATAATATTAAAAGATTTGTATTTTTCGATATAATCAAAGAAAGGAGTACAACATGTCAAATTTTATCACTCCTAAAGAATTATTAGCTTGTCTCGATGAGGTCATCGTTTTAGATGCTCGAGGGTATCAGGATTATAAAAAGGGCCATATTAAGGGTTCTTATGCGGTAGATTTAGATAAGGATTTAACAGGTCCTTTGGGCGAGCATGGTGGTCGTCATCCGTTGCCAGATATGGAACGATTGGCTCATACCTTTGAGTCTTATGGTATTACTCGCAACTCCAAGGTTGTAGTATATGATTCTTGGCTATTTTTAGCAGGTCGTCTTTGGTGGACGTTGCGCTACATGGGCTTAACTGATGTACGTGTATTGTCTGGTGGTGTTGAACGTTGGGTTAGAGAGGGCCATATTTTAACTAAAGAGCCTACTCCATTACCTACTGAGCCATCTATCTTTAACTACGAGTTGCAAACGCATATGGTTATGAGCCGTGATGAGGTTCTCAAGGCTAGTGAAAGCGGAGATCATGTTATCATTGATGCTCGTGCGCCATTCCGCTATGATGGATCTCAAGTAGATACGATGGATGGCATGACAGGCCATATTCCTGGCGCTGTTAATCACTTTTATGAAAGTGGTTATACCGTAGATGGTCCTAAGTCTTTGAAAGACTTAGAGGCTGAGTATTACAACGAAATTTACCAAAATCGACCAGTTGTAACGTACTGTGGCTCTGGTGTAACGGCTTGTAATGCGTTGTTAACCATGAGCGAAGTAGGCCTTGAGTCAGCTTTATATGTTGGTAGTTCTAGTGACTGGGTAACCTATGAAGGCTTCCCACTTAATACTGGTGTAGAAACATTAAACTAATATAGGAGGGCAAATGAATCTTTTAAAACAACTATTAACGGTCGTTGCCTTTGGCTATATGTGTTATCATATCTATACCTTTGGACCAGGTATGTTTAATGTAACAGTATTGGTGATTCTTATCTTGTCGACGGTGGCTAATTATTTCCGTGAAAAACGTGAAAGCGACCTTAAGGCCAACGAAAATGCTCGTAAGGCTCGTGCTGAAGCAAGACATGCTAGGAAACATAAAAAGCAGTAATATCGCTAACATATAATCTTTAGATTAGCTTACATTAAGCAAAAACTTGGCTTATATTTTATGTGAAAGAGACTTTCACCAAGTTAAATACGGTGAATACTATTAGATTGATGCGAATGATCGCAAAGGAGTAAGAATTGAAATTAATTTCTTGGAATGTAAACGGCCTCCGCGCCGCTGTAACAAAGGGATTTATGGAATCCTTTAACGAATTAGATGCTGATATTTTTTGTTTGCAAGAAACTAAATTGCAACCTGACCAAATTTCTTTAGAGTTGCCAGGGTATGAGCAATATTGGAATAGCGCTGTGAAAAAGGGGTATAGTGGTACTGCCGTATTCACGCGCGTTAAGCCTTTGTCTGTAACTAACGGTATCGGTATTGAAGAGCATGATCAAGAGGGCCGTGTTATCACTGCTGAATATGATAATTTCTATTTAGTATGCTGCTACACACCTAATAGCCAACGAGAATTGGCACGCCTTGACTATCGTATGACTTGGGAAGATGCGTTCCGTAACTATTTGCTTGAACTAGATAAGAAGAAACCAGTGATTCTTTGCGGTGATTTGAATGTAGCTCATCAGGAAATAGACCTTAAGAACCCTAAGACAAACCGTAAAAATGCGGGCTTCTCCGATGAAGAACGTGCTAAAATGACTGAGCTCTTAGGTGCAGGCTTTACAGATACATTCCGCCATCTTTATCCAGATGCGATTGAAGAATACAGCTGGTGGTCCTACATGGGGAAAGCTCGTGAACGAAATACAGGATGGAGAATTGACTATTTCATCACATCTAAACGTCTTGACGATAAAATCCAAGAAGCTAAGATTCACCAACAAATCTTTGGCTCTGATCACTGTCCAGTAGAATTGGTTATTGATCTATAAAATTTCAGCGAATGTAAATGCGCAGCCTCATCTACGGATGAGGCTGTTGTAATAGCGTTAGGACTTTTACTATCGAAATATATATATTATTGAAATATATATCAATGTTTGTATTCTTTATTGTTCGAGATATTTTGAAAACTGTTATTCAGAATAAGGAGATAATATGGCTCAAAAACAAAAGGCCGTCGTTCTTTTTAGCGGTGGCGTAGATAGTACTACTTGTTTGGCCCTTGCCATTGAACGATTGGGTAAAGATAATGTAGTGCCCTTATCGATTCAATATGGTCAAAAACATAGTAAAGAATTAGAAGCTGCCGTAGCTATTTTAGAGTACTATGGTATGGAAGGTAAAACGATGGATGTTACCAAGCTATTTGCCTTTAGCAACTGCTCTTTACTAACACAATCTAGTGAAGACATTCCGCAAGGTTCCTACAAAGAACAACAAGATGTAGAAGGGGAAGGTACGGTGAGCACTTATGTACCGTTTAGAAATGGTCTATTCCTATCTGCGGCAGCATCCTTGGCTTTATCTCTAGACTGTGGCTATATCTACTACGGTGCTCACAGTGATGATGCGGCGGGCAATGCATACCCTGACTGTACAGAACACTTCTACAAATCTATGGGCGACGCCATCTTTGAAGGATCCGGTAAAGAATGCTCCTTAGAAGCACCATTCATTAACCACAATAAAGCAGACATCGTAAAAGAAGGCCTACGCCTCGGAGTACCATACCACCTCACATGGTCCTGCTATGAAGGCGGAGACAAACCATGCGGACACTGCGGTACCTGTATCGACAGAGCCAAAGCCTTCAACGCAAACGGAGTCGAAGACCCTGCATTGTAAAAGTAGCTATCTCTATATACTTCTACTGAAACTGGCTTAAATTAGTAGTCGCCTTTGGTCGACTACTTTGCATATATTCTAATTGGTTAGAGTGTTCATTTGACTCAAGGCGGACTTTTACGTCACTAGTATTGTGATAAACGTTGATTTGTTTAATTTGATGTGGTGGGAGATACCTTTTCAAAGAGCGACTTTGGCAGGTCGAGGCCCTCGGCCGATGACCGGTTCGCCAGTGGAGTGATGAGGAAAGGTATCTTTCACCACCCCGACCTTACAAACTTAATACTAATAGTAGTTAGCTCTAAGAAGTCCGCCTGAATCTAAATTGATTGCGAAAATATTAGATATATGCTAATATTAGTACTGCCTAAAGGCGACAACTGAATAAGACAGTTTGAAACCATCCTGTCTCTAAACAAAACTACGGAAATTCATAAGCATTGTAAGCATGGTAGTTTTGCCATGCTTTTTTTATTTTGAGGAGGTGAGTGTTATGATTTCTACACGCAAATTGACTATTTCTGCCATGGTTGTGGCATTGTACATCGTTGTATTGTATGTAACGCAAAGCGTTTCCTTCGGGGCTTATCAAATTCGTATAGCAACATCATTGTATGCACTTGCTTATGCCTTTCCGTTCTTGGTGATTCCCATGGGGATTGGCAACCTCATTTCTAACTTCCTATTCGGTGGTCTTGGCATCCTCGATATGATGGGAGGCTTTGGTGTGGGCGTATTGACGACTGGCATCATCGTAGGAATGCGCAAGCTTGGCCTCAGCGCTTGGTGGGTCATGCTTCCAATCGTCTTTGTGCCTGCATTATGTGTGCCATTGTGGCTCAGTCCATTACTTGGTATTCCGTACTGGCCATTAGTGTTGAATCTTATGGTAGGTCAAACCATTCCGGCTATTCTTGGTTCTGTTTTGGTGAAAGCATTGATCAGCCGTCCTAGCATGGCTGCCTTATTAGGTGCTTTCAAATAAAATCAGTAATAAGTAGTTTACTAATAAAACTAAGTAAGTAATTGAACATCTTTCGATTTTTCAACTACGACTTATAGGTAAATAAAAAGGTTTATAGGTAAATAAAAAGGCGTAAGCTCAAATCGAGCTTACGCCTTTTTTATGGCTAAAATGTATGGAGGTATAGGAGTTTAGCAGTTATAGCCACGCCATCTAGTTTCGACTACGAGGCGTTCAAGAGCAACCATGTACGCTGCTTGACGAGGAGGTACATTGTATTTATGTTGCATTTCCCAAACAGCTTCGAAGCTATTTTGCATATTCTTAGTTAATCTTTCA
Organism: uncultured Veillonella sp.; assembly: GCF_938010505.1. Classification (GTDB taxonomy): domain Bacteria; phylum Bacillota; class Negativicutes; order Veillonellales; family Veillonellaceae; genus Veillonella. Next base: position 11,703 of record NZ_CALLVP010000014.1, read on the forward strand.
TTAACTTCTTCTTCAGTCCAGTAGAAGCTTGCTTTATTTTGTACCCATTCATAGTAGGATACAACTACGCCGCCACCGTTAGCAAGAACGTCAGGGATGATGTCGATGCCTTTTTCATAGAAGTATTTATCCGCATCATTAGTAGTAGGGCCATTAGCGCCTTCCAAGATGATCTTAGCTTGGATATTTTCCATGTTGTCTTTGTTTAATTGGTTTTCAAGGGCTGCCATGTATAATACATCAACTGGTTGAGCCAATAATTCTTGAGGTCCAATTGTAGTCATGCCTGGTTCGCTGTAACCTTCGAGGGAACGACCATGGGAGTTAGCATATTCGTATGCTTTTTCAACATCGAGACCGTTAGGATTGTAGATGTTAACGCTTACGTCGCCGATAGCCACAACTTTTGCACCTGCTTGTGCAATGAGACGAGCACCTACGGAACCTACGTTACCAAACCCTTGAACTGCAACAGTAAGGTTTTTGATATCCAAGTTTTTCTTAGCGAGGTAGCTTTGCAATGCGATGAGGCAACCGCGACCAGTTGCTTCATTACGGCCTAAGGAACCGCCTACTTCGATTGGTTTGCCTGTAACGATACCTGGGCTCCATTCACCTTTTAATGTGCTGTATTCGTCAGCAATCCAGCTCATGATTTGAGCATTCGTATTTACGTCTGGTGCAGGAACGTCTGTATTAACACCGATGATAGGTGCAATACGGCGTACGAAGTTACGAGTTAAACGTTCTAATTCACGAGGGTTTAAAGTTTTTGGATCGACTTTGATGCCGCCTTTGCCACCGCCATAAGGGATGTTAGCTATAGCATTTTTAATAGTCATCCACGCTGCTAGTGCACGTACTTCGTTTTCGTCAGAATCAGGATGGAAGCGAAGACCGCCTTTAGCACTACCACGCAATGTGGAATGTTGGCAACGATAACCTTCGTATACGCGAACTTCACCATTGTCGAGTTGAAGAGGAACTGCTACTTTTAGTTCTCGTTCTGGGTGACGTAACACTTCGTATTCACTACGAGTATAGCCGAGCTTTTCAGCTGCTACGTCTAATGTGTTTAACATGTTTTCATATGGGTTATAACCGCTCATAATTACCTCCTGGATAGATAGAGTAAATTAATAGTTTAATTAATGCTAATTTTATCGCATACTTAAGTATTCGACATTGTAAACAGAATACCCTTTATATTTTCATAAATATATTCTATAGTTTTTGTCCTTTGAAAGTTGTGAAAATATAGATAATTACTATGATTTTTATCACAGTACAATCTGCTAATGAACGATGTTTTTATCTATGAAAATGGATACTTTTACAAAAAAATAAAGATCTATATTCTGAAAAATATAGACCTTTATGTATGTACTAATAAACTATTTTAAAGAGTATACGAAAAGACTGGTGAAAGATACTTTCACCAGCCTCATAGGTCAATATATTTTATTTTTCCACAGTATCTTCAATCGGAGTAGGAGGTACGGAGGAGTCTGTAGTTTGACCATCACCCCACCATACGATGCCGTACGTGTGGTTTAGAATAGAACGGTTAAATACTGGCGTTTCAATACCTGCCTTACGTTGTTTAATATAGTCATCGAGGGCAAGACCTGCTGTGCGCCCCATACGTACGATGGAACTTACGTTAGTTAATACTAAGAAAGCCATGAATAAATCGGCTAGATTCCATACAAGATCTAGAGAGGCAATAGAGCCCACAAATGTCATAAGAATTACGCCAATCCGGAACAAATGTAGGTAGAATCGTTTATTTGTTAAGTGGCTAATATTGATTTCACCGTAGTAATAGTTACCAATTAAGGAACTAAAGGAGAACATAACGATGAAAATGGCTACGGCTGTAGGAGCCCAAGAACCAAGCTGTTGAGCTAGGTTATGTTGTACAAGAGCAATACCTGTTAGACCTGTAGTACTGTAATCACCCACGATGAGTACTATGAAAGCAGAAGCTGTACAAATGATGAAGGTATCAAGAAATACGCCGAATGCTTGTACAAGCCCTTGTTCGACAGGGTGGTTAACAGCAGCAGTAGCGGCTGCATTTGGAACAGAACCCTCACCGGCTTCGTTAGAGAAGAGCCCCCGTTTGATACCATTCATGACAGTAGCACCTAATAAGCCACCACCTGCTGCAACAGGCTCGAATGCGGAGGAGAAAATAGTATAGATTACATGTGGGAATTGGGTGATATTCATAATTACCACGAATAATGCAGTAGTAATGTATAGAATCGCCATGATAGGAACGATGATTTCAGATGCTTTTGCAACGCGGTTGATACCACCGAAAATGATAATGCCAAGAAGGACTGCCACTACAGCACCTGTATAGGATACATCAAGGTTGAAGACCTGGAGAGATGCAGCCAATGTATTGGCTTGTACAGAATTGTAAATCCAACCATATGTAATACTGATTAAAATAGCAAATAGAACAGATAACGCTTTGTTGTTTAGACCATAGCGAATATAGTAAGCTGGTCCACCATAGAAACCGCCTTTAGCGACAGGCTCTTTGTAGATTTGTGCCAATGTAGATTCGATGAAGCCAGTGGCAGCACCGATGAGTGCGATAACCCACATCCAGAAAATAGCACCAGGGCCACCAAGTACAACGGCAATCGCTATACCTGCGATGTTACCAACACCTACACGAGATGCGGTACTAACACAGAATGCTTGAAATGAAGATACATGGTTTTTTTCTGTAGAACTACCTGCGCCGTTAATTACGAGGCGAATCATTTCTTTAATCATGCGAATCTGTACAAAATTCGTTGTCATGGTAAAGAAGAGACCTGCACCGATGAGAATAAAAATGATGAGATAACTCCATAAATAACCGTTTATGGTGGATATAGCATCATTGAGCATTGCTTCCATAAAAACTCCCTTTCCTATAAAAAATTCATATAATAATTAATGATATTGTATCAATTTCTATAGACTATGTAAAACAAAAATCCTTCACAAATAGGAAGGATTTTTACTTTGTATAATATTTTTATAGGATGTTTTTTTATGCTTTAGTAAATTCTTGTGATTCTTCCATTCCTTGCAACAAGGTTTGTTCGGAATGTTCCATGTGAATTCGAGCTAGTTTACGAGCTTGTGCTGCATTGTGAGCGGCAATGGCTTCCACTAATTGACGATGTTCCTCCCAAGTTTTTCTAAGTCGACCAGGTTGATTCATAGAGAAACTGCGGAAGCGATAGGTTTGCTCACGTAAGTTGTGAACGATGTCTGCTAATCTTTCGTTACGAGAAGCGCGGTAGAGGACTTCGTGGAACTCTACATCCGCAGCGACAACGGATTCCATATTTTTGTTTTCCATATGATCGCCGATTTCTACGAGCATTCTCTCCAAGGTTTCGATTTCCTCTTCCGTAATGCGTTCTGCCGCAAGGCCTGCTGCAAGTTCTTCTAGGGCAGAGCGAATTTCAAATACTTGAGTGATATCCTTTAAAGAAATATTGGCAACGTAAGTGCCGCGGCGAGGAACCATAACGACAAAGCCTTCTAGTTCTAGTTTGCGAATGGCTTCACGAATTGGTGTACGACTTACGCCCAACTGTTCGGCGAGAGGGATTTCCATAAGTCGTTCTCCGGGTTTTAACACTCCATCTTGGATGGCTTGGCGCAATGTTTCACTTACAACTTCTCTTAGTGGTTTATACGCATCGAGTCGTATAGGTTGTAACCGTTTTGTCATACTAAGTCCTCCTGTGTACATGTTTTAGTAATGAGTGA
>NZ_CALLVP010000015.1 GCF_938010505.1 uncultured Veillonella sp.
TGGACAAGCTTACAAAGGTGTGCACTTGCCGTAGCATTACGCGCAAAACGATTAAGGAAGCCATTTTAGATGGTGCTCACACGTTTCCACAAGTAAAAGAAGCAACTCGTGCTGGCACGGGCGCTTGCGGTGGCAAAGGCTGTGGGCCTCGTATCGTAAAGCTCTTAGCGGAAATGAAAGAGCAAGGCAAAATTTAATTTGCGAAATGTAACATACACATTTTACACTTCAAAATGTAAGATACATAGTTTACACCCCAAAATGTAAGATACATAGTTTACACCCCAAAATGTAAACTATAATATTTACACAACAAAAATGAAACATATAAAGATTGTTATTTGATTCTCTCAATGGATATACCCGTTGGGTTCTCGAGTAACAATCTTTTTGTTTTGTAAGATACATGTACTATAATGCTGCTTGTCGTGTATTGGTTATGTTGGGCTCATTTATATTTTTTTGATATACTATACATAATACTTTTTAGAGATTTAAGGGAGGTATGAATGTTTCGACGTTTCATAGCAGCCACTATGATTGGTGCATTAGCACTCACAACTGGTTGCGGTTTACATAATCCATTTACTTCAAAGGCAGAGCCTGTGACCTATGAGTCTGTGGCACAAAGCGAACTATCACCAGAGCAAAAGGTGGACAAATTAGTGGCGAATATGTCCGATGCAGACAAGGTGGGCCAATTGTTGATGATTGGCATTCACGGTACAACGCTAAACGATGACGCTAAATTTATGCTCAACGAGTACCGCGTGGGCGGCATCATCTTGTTCGACCGTAACATGGAGTCTAAGGATCAAGTTAAAACGCTCATTACAGACATCAATAAGACTGGTAAAAGCGCGGGATTAACGCCGTTGTTCCTCGGCATCGACCAAGAGGGCGGTGCGGTAGCGCGCATGGATGATAAGCTCATCAAGGTTCCTCCCGCTGAGGAGGTAGGCAAAATGCCCGTTGAGCAAGCTTCATCCTTGGCAAAAGAGGTAGGCACTGAGTTGAAAGACTTGGGATTTAACATTAACTTTGCTCCTGTGGCGGACTTAGGATTAACCTATGGTCGTTCTTATAGTACGAGCCCTGACGAGGTCGTTCGCTATGCAGGTGCTGTTGGTAAATCTTACGATGAAGCGGGCTTGTGGTATTCTTATAAGCACTTCCCGGGCATTGGTAAGACTGATGTAGACTTGCACGCGGACACAAGTATCGTTCCTGCCTCTAAAGAAACATTGCTTTCAGAGGACACAAAGGTATTTGTAGACCTCATCAAACAGTCTAAACCGAATACCTATACAATCATGGTGTCTCATGCGATGTACCCACAAATCGATCCAGACTATCCGGCGAGCTTATCGAAAGCGATTATTACGGATTGGTTGCGCAAGGACATAGGCTATAATGGCGTTGTGGTAACGGACGATATGGACATGGGTGCCCTCGCAAAACACTATACCTTTGGTGATATGGCGGTACAATCCATTCTCGCAGGTAGCGACATCTTGCTCGTATGTCACGAATACGAACACATGCAAGAGGCTTACAATGGCCTTATGAAAGCCGTGAAAGACGGTCGCATCTCGAAAGAACGACTCGACGAATCGGTGAAACGGATTTTGCTTATGAAAATGAGCAAAATTTCTTAGAGTATTTAATTGTATTGGCAGGAATTAATTAAGAGTATAACGAATATAGAAAGTGGAAGTACTATTCATTGAAATTGCATCTGAGTTGACACTCAAGGGAGACAAACTTTAGAATCGTTACAATAGAAAAATATATAGTGTATACATAATGAGCTTTCAAGGATTTTATTAAACCGATAGAGAATTAATAGGTAAAGTGATTCTCTGTCGGTTTATTTTTTATTGTATAGTTTGTTTTGTTAGGAGTGAAGTATATGGCTCGCAGAATTATGTTGAACGGTACGTCCTATTTTGGACAAGGCGCGATTCAGGAGATTGTGAACGAAATTAAGAATCGTCATTTCAAAAAAGCCCTCGTTACATCGACGCCTGATTTATTTGAGTTTAAGGTAGCTACAAAGGTTACGGAGTTGCTTGATGCGGCAGGCATCGATTATGAAATCTATGACGGTATCAAACCAAATCCTACTATCGAAAATGTAACGGCTGGTGTTGAGGCTTGTAAAGCGGCTGGCGCCGATGTTATCGTTGCTGTTGGTGGCGGTAGCCCGATCGATACAAGCAAGGCGATTGCTACTATTATTACGAACCCTGAGTTCGCCGATGTACGCAGCCTTGAAGGTTTAGCGCCTACTAAGAATCCGTGCTTGCCAATCATCGCTGTTACTACTACATCTGGTACGGCAGCAGAGGTTACTATCAACTATGTTATTACAGATGTTGAAAAGAACCGTAAATTCGTTTGTGTTGACCCGCATGACATCCCAATCGTTGCCATCGTAGATCCTGATATGTCCGCGTCTATGCCAACAGGTCTTTGCGCTGCCACAGGTATGGATGCCCTCGTACACGCCGTAGAAGGTTATATCACTAAAGGTGCGTGGGAGCTAACTGATATGCTCCATTTGAAAGCTATCGAAATCATCGGTCGTTCCTTGCGCAGTGCTGTGGCTGGCGATTATGCAGGCCGTGAAGCTATGTCTTTAGGTCAATACATCGCGGGTATGGGCTTCTCCAACGTAGGTCTCGGCATCGTTCACTCCATGGCTCATCCATTAAGTGCTGTGTACGATATCCCTCATGGTAAGGCTTGTGCGATGTTGTTAACAGCGGTATTGAAATTCAATGCCCCTGCTACAGGCGAAAAATACCGTGAAATCGCTCGCGTTATGGGCGTTCCTAATGTAGATGCTATGGATGAAGCAACCTATCGTCAAGCGGCTATCGACGTAATTCAGAAATTAGCTGATGACGTAGGTATTCCTAAATCTCTTAGCGAAGCAGGCGTAAAACGGGAAGACATTCCATTCCTCGCTGAATCTGCTTTCAACGATGCATGTACACCTGGTAACCCACGGGACGCATCCTTAGAAGAAATAATCGGCATCTATGAATCCATATTCTAATTAGCGTCTTTACATATTTCAAATGCCTCCGGATGTGTAAAGGCGATATAACTAAATACGTTCTATACAAGACTAGACATTTCTTTTACTTCAGAGATGTCTAGTTTTGTTTTTGTAGGAGCTTATCGTGATGGATATGTCTAGTTGAGGCGCTTACTGTGATGGATAGCTGTCTAGGTTTACTTTTAATAGCGCCTTGAAAATAGAGATTTACATAAGTATACTAAGAATATGAATAGCTAGTTTAATTGAGCGCTGAGCGATTTTGGTAGATGGCACTCAATGACTAGGTGCTTAGTTCAACTCGTTAAATCGCTGAGATGGTTAAATGTGATGTTTAGATAGGTGTTAGATAGTAATGCTAAGGAGAATTTTATGAAATTATGGAAATTTAATAAGCGTAGTTCTACCTTGGCAGATATGTCTATGAATCGTGTGCTTTTAACGGAGCTCATTGCAAAGGGGGCCCTTGTTGGGGTGATTGCAGGTTTCTTTGGGGCATCATACCGCTATTTGATACTTGAATCGGAGCATATCAGGTGGCATTTGATGGATGATATTACTATGGAATGGGCCATAGGTTGGCTTGTGGTAATGGTCATTTTTGCGTTTATTGTAGATCGATTGCTCGCATGGGCCCCATTGTCTGGTGGTTCTGGTATCCCGCAAATTGAAGGGGAAATGCTTGGACTCTTTGATATGAAGCCCTATCGGACACTAGTATCTAAAATGATTGGTGGCGTACTGACCGGCTTTGCAGGATTTTCCGTAGGTCGTGAAGGGCCAGCAGTACAGATTGGCGGCTCTGCTGGGAAGATTGTGTCCTACTGGATGAATTCGGGGCTACGAGAACAGCGTATTTTGACATCTGCAGGTGCTGGGGCAGGCTTAACAGCTGCTTTTAGTGCGCCCGTATCGGGGGCGATGTTCGTCTTTGAAGAGGTACATAAAAGCTTTTATCCGTATCTCGTTGTACCAACCTTCGTGGCAACTTTGATTTCTAACTATATTACAGTTAGTATCTTTGGACTTACACCAGCGTTAGGCTTTACGGTGACCTCAGGCGTTCCTATTGAATATTTTCCAATATTGCTCATGGTTGGTGTTATCATGGGGCTATGTGGTGTGTTATTCTGCCGTATGATTTTTGCTTTCAAGAGGTTCTTTGATTGGCTCAAATGTTCTCGATTCTTGAAATTAGCCCTTACCTTTGTGGCAGTGGCGGCCATTGGCTTTGATTCGCAGCTCCTCTTGGGTGGGGGCAATGACCTTGTGGGTCAGCTTGCCTTTCAATCTCATGGCGTATTGCTCTTAGGTGGCATTGTATTAGGCAAGATTTTGTTTACCACCTTCTGCTATGGCAGTGGTGCTCAAGGGGGCATATTTTTGCCCATGCTCGTAATTGGTGCTGCAACAGGTGCTTTTTGTGAAAGCTTACTTTCAACCTTAGGACTAATTTCTCCTGATTTTGTACCACAGTTCGTTATCTGTGCCATGGGTGGCATGTTGGCGGCTGCTATGCGGACCCCAATTTTGGCGATTTTACTCGTTCTTGAAATGACGAATAGTTTCTCTAATATTTATGCTATCGGTATCGTTACGCTCGTGGCCTATCTTGTGGCGGAGCTTTTAAAAGAACCACCGATTTACGATTCCTTGTTGCAAGCCATGAGTGGGCAAAATAATTTGGAGTCCGTGCAAACCTTCTTTCAAACAAAGGTGCCTGTGGTGGCTCACTATACGGATGTACAGCTACAAGACTTAGCATTACCAGATGGTACATTGATCGTAAGTATTCGTCGAAATGGCACATACATAGTGCCACTAGGTGATGTAAAGTTAGAACCTGGTGACGAACTACAAGTCTCTTGTGAACGAGGTCGATTGAAAGCAGCAAAGGCGTATTTTCAATCTAATTAGGAGTGTTAGTAGATGAAGATTGTAAAAGCTACCGAGTCAGATATATTAGAATTGTATCAATTGCAATTGCTTACATTTGAAAGCGAAGCGGAGATGATTGGTAGTCGAATGGTTCCTGCGTTGATGGAGTCGGAAGAGGATTATAGCGATACTTTCAACCAGTGGCATACCTATAAAATGGTAGATGATGCGGGGAAGATAATCGGAGGCATTCGTTATCAATATGACGATGGCGTAGTAGAGGTCGGTCGCTTGATGGTGCATCCAGACT
>NZ_CALLVP010000016.1 GCF_938010505.1 uncultured Veillonella sp.
ATAAATATCCCATAGGATCCACAGGATCCCCACTTATACGAACTTCAAAATGTACGTGTGGCCCAGTACTATTACCAGTACTGCCTGCATAGGCAACAACTTGGCCTTTACCTACATCTTGGCCTTCAGAGACGGCAAGGTCAGAATTATGGGCATAAAGAGTAGACATACCATTACCATGATCGATAACTACTGCATATCCATAACCACCCATCCATCCAGACCAGGCAACGGTGCCTCCGTCTGCAGCATGAACAGGTGTGCCTTCATCAACACCAATATCAATACCAGAATGGTAAATTGTAGTGCCCCAAATTGGGTGTGTACGATAGCCATATGGGGAGGTGATCTCGCCACTTACAGGCCAGCCAAGTTGACCAGTTCCTTGTACCCAAGAATAACCAGATGAAGACTGTTGAGCCGCTGCCTCTGTAGCTGCACGAGCCGCCGCACGCTCTGCTTGGCGAGCTTTTAATAGAGAAGTAATTTGAGCGGAAGAAGCATTAAGTTCTTCTATCGCTTGCATTGCGATAGCACGATCATTTTGCGCTTTTTGAAGAACTACTTCCCGTTCTTTCTTCTTCTGTTCTATTTCAGCTTGTTTTGCTGCAGCTGCTTTTTCAAGCTCAACTAATTTTGCACGAGATTGTTCTAGCGCTTGCTTTCGTGCCGCTATCTCAGCACGCTCTTTTTTTATTTCATCAATTAACTTAATATCAGAATCAATGATTCGCTTTAAAATTTCTAAGCGATTTGCAAAATCTCTAAAATCTTTAGAGCCAATAACTACATCTAAATAACTTAAACGACCGTTGATATAAATATCACGAACACGCTTATAAAATACGGCTTCACGCCCTTCTAAGCGTTTTTGTGCTTCTGCAAGTAATTTTTCATTAATAGTAATATCATTTTCAACAGCTATGCGTTGTTGTTGAATAGATTCTAATTGTTGTTGAGCCTGACGCAATTGTTCTTCGATCTGACGCAACTGTTCAGATACGCTAACAATTACAGTTTCAGCATCTGTTTTTATAGCATTTTGTTGATTGACTTGTTGTTGAATTGAATCAAGTTGATTCGTTAAATCTTCGTCCTCTGCAACGATATATAGTGGTGTTCCCAATACAACTATACCAGTCAAAATAGCTGCTACGAAGCGAGATTTAAATATACTATTACTCATAAACTTTACACCTTCATGTATTGTTTCAAAGAAATAGTACTACCAATAGCACCTACTACTATGCCGCCACCTAAAATATAGAGTGCTACATCATAGAAGAATGGGAACATTGGAACTAATGGGAAGAAAGCTAGCGATTCAGAAACCTCCATAGTGATGAAGTGGTAGAATTCACCAACGCAAAGAACGGCGATGATAGCACCAATTAAGCCTAAGAGCATGCCTTCAATCAAGAATGGCCAACGAATAAAACCATTAGTGGCACCTACATATTTCATGATTGCAATTTCTTTACGACGCGCAAATACGGTCAAACGAATCGTATTGGAAATGATAAATAATGTGGCAGCTGCTAAGAACGCAATCAATACAATACCACCAATACGAATTACTTGCGTAATACGGAAAAGTTCTTCCACAATATCTTGACCATAATGCGTACTTTCTACGCCTTGGAAGGTCGTAGCTAGTTTTGCCGTCGCTTTTACATCACTAGGATTATCAAAGGTTAATACATAAGAGTTAGGCAGAGGATTAACACCACCTAAAGCATTTACCAATTGTTGCTGCTCACCAAGGCGTTCTTTAAACTCCTTCATGGCTTGCTCTTTATTAACGAATTCTAAATGCTTTAAGTTAGGTATAGCTTTAATTTGTTTTCCTACTGCCATAATTTGCTCAGTCGTTAAACCATCCTTTAAGTATATACTTAACTGTACTTGATTTTCTAAACTAGATGCCATGTTATTCAAGTTGATGACACCACAAAGAAATACACCAAGCATAAATAAGGATAAGGCTACTGTAGAAATTGACGCTAATGTCATAAGACCATTGCGTTTCATAGACTTGAGAGCTTCTTTAAAATAGTATTTTATCGTTCTAGGCTTCATTAATCTCTGCACCTCTCATATTATCACTTTGAACGCGACCATCTTTTAGACGAATAACGCGTTTATTCAAGTACGAAACAAGGTCCATATTATGGGTAACCATAATAACGGTAGTGCCAAAATTATTGATATGTTTGAACAACTCTACAATATCCTTACTAGTATCAGGATCGAGGTTACCGGTAGGCTCATCAGCAATTAAAACTGTTGGGCGATTAACAATAGCACGAGCAATAGCAACACGTTGTTGTTCCCCACCAGAAAGATCCTCTGGTAAATCATTAGCTTTGTCAGATAAACCAACAAGTTCTAATACATGACTAACTTTTTCTTTAATAATTTTTGGTTTTTCTTCAATAACTTCAAGAGCAAAAGCGATATTTTCTGCTACCGTTTTATTTGGTAATAAACGGAAGTCTTGGAATACAACGCCAAGCTTTCTTCTCAATTTAGGAATTTTACTGCGCTTCATACGCGTAACATCAAAGTCATCAACGATGACAGTACCAGCATCTGGCACTACTTCATGTGTTAATAACTTAAATAAAGTTGATTTCCCTGCACCACTGTGACCACAAACGAGGACAAATTCACCATCGTTAATAGTTAAACACACATCGTCTAATGCAACAGAACCATTATCATAGACTTTACTAACATTCTTAAATTCAATCATGGGATCCCCTTTGATTATTTACGAGCGATTACACGTTTTACTGCTTCTACAATGTCATTTGCAGTTAAGCCATATTTTTTCATCAATTCTTTTGGTGTTCCACTCTCCCCAAATGTATCTTGAACCCCAACGAATTCCATAGGTACCGGCTTATTAGCTACTACTACTTCAGATACCGCAGAACCAAGACCTCCAATGATATTATGTTCTTCGGCTGTAACAATAGCACCAGTTTCGGTAGCCACTTTTACAATTGCTTCAGCATCAATAGGTTTAATAGATGCCATGTTGATAACGCGAGCAGATACATTGGCTTCAGATAAAGTGTTAGCCGCCTCTACAGCAGGTCCAACCAATGCGCCACAAGCGATAATTGTAACATCAGAACCATCTACCAAGGTAGTAGATTTGCCAGGCGCAAAAGAATAGCCTTCCTTAGTTACATCATCTACACCAGCACGACCCAAACGAACGTATACTGGACCGTTATAAGATGCAGCCCATTCGATAACAGCCTCTGTTTCGCGCTCATCAGCAGGTACAACTACGGTCATATTTGGCAATGTACGCATGCAAGAAATATCCTCTAAACTTTGATGCGTTGCACCATCCTCACCAACAGTAATGCCCGCATGTGTAGCACAAACTTTTACGTTTAATTTTGGATAACATACAGCATTGCGAATTTGTTCAAACGCACGACCTGTTGCGAACATGGAGAAAGAAGATACAAATGGAATCTTACCTGCCGCTGCAAGTCCCGCACCAACAGAAATCAAGTTTTGCTCTGCAATACCTACGTTAAAGAAACGCTCTGGGCACGCACCTTTAAATGTATCTGTTTTAGTAGATTTGGATAAATCCGCATCTAGTACGATAATATTAGTATTCTCTTTACCAATGCGAGCTAACGCATTACCATATGCTTCACGTGTTGCTTTACCCATTATTGTACCCCCATAATTTCATTAACAAAGGCTACACCTTGCTCTTCACTTGGTGCTTTACCATGCCAGCCTGCTTGACCTTCCATTTCTTCAACACCTTTACCCTTTACAGTATGCATTACAATACATGTTGGGCCTTCTGTGAAAGCCTTTGCAGCTTCAATAGCATTATGAAGTTCATCAAGATCATGACCATTAACTTCGATAACATTCCAATTAAAAGCTTTAAACTTTTCTGGAATTGGCAATGGAGAAAGAACTTTAGTAATATCACCATCGATTTGAAGACCGTTAAAATCAACAAAAGCTGTCAAATTATTCAATTTGTAATGGCCTGCAAACATTGCAGCTTCCCACACTTGACCTTCTTCAAGTTCGCCATCTCCAAGAATGGAATATACACGATATTCAGCATTATCGATTTTACCAGCCAATGCCATGCCACAAGCCGCAGAGATTCCTTGACCTAAAGAACCTGTAGACATATCTACACCTGGTGTATGTTTCATATCAGGATGACCTTGTAACATATGGTCAATTTTACGTAAGTTCAAAAGTTCTTCTTTAGGGAAATAACCCTTTTCAGCCAATGTAGCATATAGTGCAGGCGCTGCATGACCTTTAGAAAGGACGAAACGATCTCTATTAGGAGCTTTTGGATTTGCTGGATCTACATTCATTTCTACATAGTACAACAAGGCCATCACATCGGCGATAGATAATGAACCACCTGGGTGACCGGATTTCGCTGCCGTTACAGACTGTACAATACCAACGCGAATAGCTTTTGCCTTCTCTTGAACTAATTGTTTAACATCTTGTGTTAATGTAGCCATAGAGACCTCACTTTCTGGATAGGATCCAATATATTAATAATCGTTAAGTAATGAAATAGCAATTTCTGCATTGCGTTGAGAATCCACACGCAATGCTTCAATACGGTCATAAGATGCTTGATACTCCTCACGAGAATTCAATAATTTATGACACCATTGGTACAAGGCTTCTTCACGCAAATGAGTCATTGTGCCAATCGGCTCTTGACCAATCATATGTAAAAAGCTTGTAATTTTAGGATCATAAGAAATACCAATAACTGGTTTTCCCATTAAGGAACTAAAAACTAAGGCATGAAGACGTATACCAATCATGAGGTCCACATTACCAGATAAGGATACTTGTTGTTCCGTAGAGAACGGGCCTTCTAGGACAATAGCACCATTTGGCATATAACCAGCAATAATCTTAGCCTCTTTTGTATCCTCTGGATGTGACATAGGAATAAAGATAATTTCCACATTATCTTGTTCTTGTAATCGGCTCAATACATTAGCTAAGGCTTCTCTATATTCCGTATCCTCTTTCCAACTGCGAACAGCCACACCAACCCGTTTACGTTGTTCATTAGTAGCAGGCAATTTAGATGTATAGCCTTCAAGAATATGCGCGCCAATTGAAAGCTCTGTCGGTTGCATTGCTAATACAGCATCTGCAGTAACCTCAACATCTTCAATACCTAAAGACTCTAATTCATCTTTAGAAATAGAGTCACGAACTGTGATAGTATCCACAAAACGTAATACAAAACCAACAGCACGACGTGTAGATGAACGATTTAAAGGACCAATGCCTTGGGAATAAAGCATTACTTTTTTTCCCAGTAACTTAGCTAAGGCCATAATACTTAAATAGTAATAAGTATTGCGAATACTGGTAGCATCTTGTAATAAACTACCACCACCACTGATAACAAGATCTGAATTAGCAATGGCTTTTAAAATACCTAGTGCAGAGAATGTCCCTACAGCATTGATATTATGCTTTTTGCTAGTTTCTTTAGGATTACCAGAAATTACAGTAATATGTGCATCTGCCTCTTCTTTGCGAATAGCATCGATAATGGCACAGAGCATAGCCTCATCACCAGCATTACCAAAGCCATAGTAACCAGAGATAACAATATTACTCATGGTCAACCTCCCTAGCTTGGAACCATTGTGTTACGTACATCATAAAACGTACTGCGATAATAAGAAGCAATCCCAAGAGAGCACCAATCAACAAACCATCATAACCACGCATGATAGACATGAACACTGGTGTTCTAAGATGACAGAATGTTTCTACCATAGAAGCAATCCCAATAACCCCAGCTAGAGTTAATACGAAATGAATTATTGTAGGCCATTTACGCAAGAAGGCGAAGGTAGCAAGTATTAAAGCAGGATGACCAATGATAAACTCTTTTTCACGAGGTCTTGCATACATCGTATTTTCAAGGAAACGTCGAAGCATAAGTTCAAAGGTTGGTACTGGAACACCTGCGGTGTGACCACTGCGTCCAACAAATACCCATGCAACACCACCAAGTGCCGCCAACACAAAGAATACGTAAAACTTAACATCCATAGTTAAGAATTCTACTACAAATTTTTTCGCTTCTTCCTTTGAGTTAATCATGCGACCCTTCCACAATGGGAAGCGTTGTAAGTACGCAATAATAACTAAAATAATTGGAAGAACAAAGGTTAATTTAACACCTCTAAAGATAGCGAATTCCATAAAGAATTTCGTATTGCCCAATAATGATGCGATATACATAGCACCAATAGCAGCAAATAATGCAGCAATTACAAGATATAACAAGGCAAGCACGGTAGACTTAATAGCCCCTAGAGGACGGGCCCCATCATAACGGCGCCACTCTTCCATCAAGCGAATCATAGCGCCTACGGGAGCCATAACTGCACTAGATAAAGCCCAGATTTGAGTAATTAACGTACCACTTGTAAGAATAAATACAACAATAGATGCCAAACAAATACCAAAGAAAGCCACAAGTTGAGTATGCTTAGACATTGGTAAAATCATTTGTAGAACATATACAAAAAGTGCGATAGCACCAACCATCGAAATAACTACTAACAATGGATTTGGTGTATAGGCAGGATAGATATCTGCAGGACCGAACTCATAGCCTTTTAGAGCTAATTTCTCTGTAGCCATACCAATATAGTTTATTGTAGTTTGTAATACAGTTTCGTTATTTATACCTATTTCATACATTGGGAACAAGTTAAAACGAATGTTACGTTCAATATCACTAATGTAGAAGCGTTGAGCCGCCTCTTCCGGAGTAATTTTCTTCAATTCCTCTTTTGCGATAGTATATACACGACCTACACTATAATTGTTTTTAGCCGCCATTTCCAAGAATCCTTGTTGAGGCTCATACTGCAATTGATTAACAGCTTCGATCCCAACTAGTGGAATATGATTTTTATTTAATAATTCTAATGTTTCATCAGTTAAATGAGGGGCCCCAAGAGCCTCTTTACCAGCAAAAATCATCCCGGTTACATGCGGAATACCTTCAAGGCGTTTAAATAGATATTGAATATCTTCAGATGTTACATTTCTATAATTTGTTGGCCGAACGATAACATTAAATCCACGCTCTGCAACCTCTTGTGCTTGCAACTTAGAAATACCAAGATTCATCTTTGCATAACTCTCTGCTGTTGCGCCATACAATTCAAGCACTGGACCAATACTCGTATTAAGTTCTTTCACCTTATCCTTGCCAATACGGTGATATAAATCTTCGCGGATTTCTTTATAATAGCCTTCCTTACCAGAAATTAATGCTACATACGTTGCACCATGTTTAATAGAAGCGCCATTAACACGAACAGATTCCATTTCTTCGGACGTTAACACCTTAACTTGACCCGCATCTTTGGCTTTCTCTAACGTGCGATCATAAATAGCAAAGGCAGTTACACCGGCATTACGCAACGCATCAAAAGCCTCTTGTTGACTACGTTTTTCAAAGGCGCTTGCTCGTAAAACCGCATCGTAATCTACGATATTTTCAATATGATTTTGTGATTTTTCGATTTGATGGCGTTCAAATACTAGGTATAAGGAAGATAAAAGACCTACAATAATACAGAGTATAAGAATCCATGAGTACTTACTTTTTTGTGTGTTCCGATGATTCACGACAAATCCTTTCTAGTTGAGTATAGGTTTAACTTTAATGCGAATCTCACCATTATCAACAGTTAAACTTTCTGCTTTTACAGGAATCGGGAAATTGTTGAAGTCATAAATTTGAGTACTTTCTAACACATTAGATGTCATACCAGGAATTGTAGCTCCATTAATGGTAAACTTTTTAGGTGAAAACAGTAATGTATTACCGTTTAATTCTAAATTCCCATCTAATTTAACATCCCCTTTAAATACCATACCCACATTCATTTTGCCGATTAAGCTAATATTATCTTTACTAATATCAACTTGTACATCTTGAATATCACTACCTGCTTCATTGCTCAAGAAACTAGCCAAATCAGCTTTATTAATAGTTCCATCAATACTTGCGTTACCAACGCTAACTACATCGATTTGTTGACTTGCTAATAAAGAAATTGGATTAACAAGAATATCTTTAGCATCATAACGGAAATTAGCAAAATTCAATTTACCAAGCTTAATATTCTCCAAGGTACCATAAACTCGGTCTACCTCACCATATAACAATTTAAAAGCTGGTTGTGCATCAACATTTACTGTTTGAGCCGATGGTTTCAATGCGTCATTTAATTGACTTTCAATACGTGAGCCAATAAATGATGGTAATAAAAACTGGGTTGCTACTGCAAGAGCAATAATCAACACTAAGAGGAATAGTAAAAACTTTTTCATAATATCTCCTAAACTGTTAAGTTAGCCTCTTTTTTCAAAAATCCTTCGATAAATGGATCTAAATTACCATCCATGACAGCTTGAACATTGCCTGTTTCTACACTAGTACGATGATCTTTAACAAGATTATAAGGATGGAATACATAGGAACGAATTTGACTCCCCCACTCAATTGCTTGATAGGTACCACCAATTTGTTCTTTAATTTCAGCTTGTTTTTCAAGCTCTAATTCAAATAATTTAGCCCGTAATAATCGCAACGCTTGCTCTCTATTTTGCATTTGAGAACGTTGTGTTTGACACTGTACTACAATTCCTGTTGGCTTATGTGTCATACGAACAGCAGAATCAGTTTTATTAATATGCTGACCACCAGCACCACTAGCACGATATGTATCAACTTGTACGTCCTTCATATCGATATTAATTTCTACAGTATCATCGATTTCAGGCATTACATCGACAGCAGCAAAAGATGTGTGCCGTCGAGCTGCAGCATCAAATGGTGAAATACGAACAAGACGATGTACACCTTTTTCAGACTTCAAGTAACCAAAGGCATTTTCCCCTTTAACAAGAAAGGTAGACGATTTAATCCCGGCTTCATCACCAGGTTGTTCATCCATTAATTCAATAGAAAAGCCAGATTTTTCTGCCCAACGTAAATACATTCGAATTAACATAGAACACCAATCTTGTGCCTCCGTACCACCTGCACCGGCATGAAATGTTAGAATAGCGTTGTTTGCATCGTACTCACCACTTAATAATAAAAGTACTTCTTGCTTTTCCACAGTTTCTTCTATTTGACGAACATAATCTTTAATTTCACTCTCCATAGAGCGATCATCTTCATCAATAGCCATTTCAAGCATCACATTAGCATCTTCAATATCACTAACAAGTTGCTTATAGCCTTCTACGGCATTTTTTAATTGTGTGGCCTCTTGAGAAATCTCGCGAGCTTTATCTGGATTATCCCAAAATGTAGGGTCACTCATCTGTACATCGAGTGTAAAGATTCGATCTTCCTTCTGAGCAATGTTAAAGTGAATCCCTCATTCCATAAATACGTTCTTCTAGATTAGAAATAATTGGTTTTAAATCTTCTAACAATTTATGTTCACCGCCTTTAGCTTATTACCCTATTACAACGTTAAATTATCACCTTAATAAAATAGAAAATGGCCGTTGCCCAGTGGAAATCCCATTGAGCAACGTGCCATTCATAAATCTTAATCTATGTTTTGTGGCTCCAACACATCTTCATGATGGGATTGTGCACCTTCTAAGTGATCAACTGGTTCTTCGATTTCTTGAATCAATTGTGCACGAATTTTGTATAATGCCATGATTGTTTCGTCTTGAATAGCTGCAATCATAGTTTGGAACATATCAAAGGCTTCAAATTTATATTCCACCAATGGATTTTTTTGACCATATGCACGAAGGCCAATACCTTCACGCAACATATCCATATTATCCAAATGTTCCATCCATTTATTATCAACAACGCGCAACATAATTGCCTTTTCAAGTTGACTAAACATAGCCTCACCAAGCATATCGACGCGATCTTGATACTCTTCATGAGCAATTTCCAATAAGCGTTCCAGTAAGTCTTGACGAGTATATTCTTCCATATCTTGAGAAGACATGATTTCTTCAGTTAAGAAATATTGACTTAAATGCTTGTAGAGACCTTCATAATCCCATTCTTCTGGATAGAGCTTTTCATCAGCATAAGCATCTACAGATTCAGTAACAAGCTTATCAATCATTTCATTAATTGTTTCACGCAAAGATTCGTTACGTAAAATACGACGACGTTGTTCGTATAATACTTCACGTTGTTGATTCATAACGTCATCATACTCGAGTACATATTTACGAATATTGTAGTTATGATCCTCTACTTTCTTTTGAGCACGTTCAATAGATTTAGTAATCAAAGAATGCTCAATAGGCTCATCTTCTTCCATACCAAGTTTATCCATGATACCTGTAATATTATCGGCACCAAAGATACGCATTAAATCATCTTCCAAGGACAAGAAGAATTGAGAAGAACCAGGGTCACCTTGACGACCAGAACGACCGCGTAACTGATTATCAATACGACGGCTTTCATGGCGCTCAGTACCCAAAATTGCTAAACCACCTAGTTCAGGCACACCTTCCCCAAGAGTAATATCAGTACCACGACCAGCCATATTAGTGGCAATTGTTACCATACCCATTTGACCCGCATCTGCTACGATTTCCGCTTCTTGTTCATGGTGTTTAGCGTTCAATACTTTATGCGGTACACCTGCACGCAACAACATATCTGAAAGTTCTTCAGATTGCGTAATAGATGTAGTACCAATCAAAATTGGTTGACCCAATTTATGACGTTCCACTGCATTACGTACTACGGCACGATATTTAGCAGCTTTAGTTTTAAAGATTTGATCTGGTAAATCCGTACGAATCAAAGGTTTATTTGGAGGAATTGGTATTACTTCTAAACCATAGATGTCTATAAATTCCTTTTCCTCTGTTTTAGCAGTACCAGTCATACCTGCTAATTTTTCATACATACGGAAGTAGTTTTGGAATGTTACAGATGCCAATGTTTGGCTTTCACGTTCAACTTTTAAGCCTTCTTTAGCCTCGATAGCTTGATGCAAGCCATCAGAATAACGACGTCCAAACATCAATCGACCTGTAAACTCATCGACGATAACAACTTCGCCGTCTTTAACTACGTAATCAGTATCGCGATGCATCATAGCATAGGCACGCAAAGAAGCACCAAGCAAATGATTCAACTCGATATTTTCAGCATCATATAAGTTTTCAACGCCAAGCATTTTTTCAACTTTTTCGATACCAGCATCGGTAGGAGCAATAGTTTTTTGTTTCTCATCGATAACATAGTCTTCATCTTTTACAAGGTGAGGAACAATTTTAGCCAATTTATAGTAATTATCCGTGGAACGTTGACCAGGACCAGAAATAATCAATGGAGTTCTCGCTTCATCAATAAGAATGGAGTCTACTTCATCGACAATAGCATAATTCAATGGACGTTGTACCATTTGCAGTACATCGGATACCATATTGTCACGCAAATAATCAAAGCCAAACTCATTATTTGTACCATACGTAATATCACATGCGTATGCTTCTTTACGTTGATTAAAATCAAGATTAGCCACAATAAGGCCAGTGGAAAGACCCAAGAAATTATATAAACGACCCATTTGCTCGCTGTCACGAGTAGCCAAATAATCATTTACGGTTACAACGTGTACACCTTTTCCTGTCAACGCATTTAGATATACAGGCAATGTAGCTACTAATGTTTTACCTTCACCAGTACGCATCTCAGCGATATTGCCATTATGCAGACAAATACCGCCCATTAATTGTACGTCAAAATGACGCATGCCTAATACGCGTTTAGATGCTTCACGAACTACAGCAAATGCTTCTGGCAATAGGTCGTCTAATGTTTCCCCTTTTTGCAAACGACGTTTAAACTCATCAGTTTTTGCCACTAAATTAGCATCACTTAATTTAATATAATTAGGTTCAATTTCATTAATATGATCAGCAATAGCACGCATTTTTTTTATTTCTTTTGCGTTATTATTGCCTAATAGCCTTTGTAAAAAGCTTAACAAACAAATCACTCCTCTACAGGAAATCTTACATTATTTTATCTAATTTATTATAACGAAAATGCCTTGAATAGTCAAAGAATTCAAGGCATTTCACGATTATTTATAGTATTTTTTACAAAAAAAGTGGATGACTCAAAATGGTCATCCACTTTAGTATAATAATCGGCTGATTAAAAGTAGAAAGGAGTTAGGATTAAATTCAGCCGATATTATAGGTTATTGAAGTTCTGGCTCTATCAAACCATAGAAACCATCGTGTCTACGATATACAACGTTCATCGCTTCAGTTTCAGCGTTAAAGAACATAAAGAAGTCATGACCAATTAGGTTCATTTGTAAAATCGCTTCCTCTACATCCATAGGGCGTACTGCAAAACGTTTGCGTTTTACTACTTCGATAGTTTCTTCTTCCACAGGAGTTGCCAACACTTCTGGATGGAAAGCTTCTTGTTTTTTGAAGCGTTTAGCTAAACGAGTTTTATGTTTATGAATTTGACGAACAATTTTATCTACAACTAAGTCAATAGCTGCATACATGTCATCATTATTTTCTACACCGCGAAGAACGATTTTATCAACGAAGCATGTAAGTTCAATTGTTGATTTATCTTTTATAACGGATAAAACCGCTTGTGCATCTAACTCATCATCGAAGTAACGAGTCAATTTGCTCAATCTTTTTTCGATATATGCTCTTAAAGCATCTGTCACTTCAATGTTTTTTCCTCTGATTGCTACTTTCATAAGTCAACACCCTTTCTAAAAATAATCACACGAGATACGAGTGTGTGGTACTATGTAACCTTATCTCTCGTGTTATATTTAGTATTTCTACATACACCTATAAAACTCCTCCTTTTTTATAAAAATATTTTATATTTTTTGTAGAAATATGAATAAATTTTACAAGCAATAATAAAAAACTCCGATATCATGCTGTATCGGAGTTTTATTATATGTTGTTTTTATGTATTTTTTGGTATGTGATTACGCTTTAACTACATTAGCAGCTTGAGGTCCACGGTTTCCATCAACGATCTCAAATTCAACATTTTGACCTTCCGTCAAAGATTTGAAACCTTCGTCTTGGATCGCAGAGTAATGTACGAATACATCGCTACCGTCTTCACGTTCAATAAAACCATAACCCTTTTCTGCGCTGAACCATTTTACTTTACCTAACATGGTAACATCCTCCTAAAAATATATATTTTGTCTTAACTGTCTTGCTCTATATTTGTATCATATCACAGCATGTATAAAATATCAAACAACAATATTAACAATTTTAATGAATATACAAACATCACATACAAGGTCTTCAGCCAGCTCAAGTCTTAATAAACCCTATATTTATCTGTGCTATAAATAATTTTTTACAATCCATAAAATTATTAGATAGTCTTATAATCATAAAAATATGTGAATTAAAAATTATCACTTCGCAACTACGCTGTATAAATTATTGTTATATCACAAATATTTATAGCACTAATCATGTTTCTTAGATTAATTAATACATAATACCCTTATACAAAGTCATTAAAATTAATTTATTTAACTTAAAGGCTATCAAATATATTAATAAATATAAAGCTATACTTATATCATTAAAATTAATATGCACAAAATAGGTTATTTTAAATAATAAAAAAACAGGAAGCAATCACTATTTCTAGAATTTGCTTCCTATAATTATATTATTTAATCTAACAAAATTTTATCTAAGAATGATTTTGTTCTTTCATTGGTAGGCGCATCAAATACGCGTTCAGGTGTATCATCTTCTAAAATCAAACCACCATCAACAAATAATACTCTATCAGCTACCTTTTTCGCAAAGCCCATTTCATGAGTAACAATGACCATCGTCATTCCGTCCTCTGCTAAAGACTTCATTACGTCAAGTACTTCACTGACCATTTCAGGATCAAGCGCAGACGTAGGCTCATCAAAAAGCATTACTTTGGGCTTCATAGCCAAAGCACGAGCAATGGCAACACGCTGCTTTTGACCACCTGATAAAGAATCAGGGTATGCATTGGCTTTATCAACCAAACCTACTCGATCAAGTAAAGCTTGACCAATCTTCTGGGCCTCTTCCATAGATGTTTTACGAACCTTAGTTTGTGCTAACGTAAGATTTTCCATAACCGTCATATGTGGGAACAAATTAAAGTTTTGGAATACCATTCCCACTTCAGCACGAACATCATTCAATTTTTTCTTATCAGAAAGATCCATTCCATCTACGATAACCTTACCAGATGTAGGTTCTTCTAAGTAATTCATGGTCCGTAGTACTGTACTTTTACCAGAACCAGATGGACCAATGATTACGACAACTTGACCTTGTTCAATATGTAAATTGATACCTTTTAGCACTTCATTTTTACCAAAGGATTTATGTACATTTTCTAATTTAATCATTTAATGCTATATTTCCTTTCAAGATATCCAACTAATTGTGAGATAGTCACTGTCATAATAAGGTAAATAACAGCAACCGTACCCCAGATTTCAAAGGATGCGTAGGTTTTAGCAATGATTAACTGACCACGACGTGTCAATTCCTCGAAACCGATAACAGAAACTAAAGAGGAGTCTTTCAACATAGCAATAAATTCGTTCCCCAAAGGAGGAATAATTGCTTTGAAAGCTTGAGGCATAATGATGTAACGCATGGTTTGACCCCAAGTTAAACCAAGAGAACGACCGGCCTCCATTTGACCTTTATCAATAGATTGAATACCAGCACGGAAAATTTCAGATACATAAGCACCAGAGTTAATACTACATGCGGTAACAGCAGCAATAAACGGATCAATTCGTTGACCTGTAATCATAGGCAAAGCAAAATAGATCAAGAAAATTTGTACCAATAGTGGCGTACCACGAATGATATCTACATAACATTTTGCTAACAATCTAACTAAACTAAATTTAGATAAATTTGCTAAAGATACTAAAAGACCGATAAAGAAACCACAACCTACAGACATAGCCGTAATTTCTACAGTCACCAGAGCACCTTGTAGTAAAAGCGGTAAGTTATCCGCAATTAACCCCCAATTAAAACTCATGATCTCTCCTATTATTTAAATTCTAAAACCACTGGCATATCAGTAGGTGCATCTACATTAAACCATTTTTTATATAATGTATTAAATTCACCATCTGCCTTCATATCAGCAATTGCCTTATTAATTTGTTCTTGCAATTCTTTATTCTCTTTATTAATTGCTAAGCCCAAATATTCTTTAGTATTTGGATATGCCATAAATTTGATTTGTTGGTCAGGATGCTTAGTACTGTAATATTGAGCTACAGGTAAATCGATTACAGTTGCATCAACACCACCATTCTGTAATTCTAACAAAGCTTCATTGCTATGGTCAAATTCTTTTACAGTAGTACCTTCAATTTTATGAGCTAAATCTGCACCAGTAGTACCTAACTGGGCTGCAATTTTTTTACCTTTTAAATCATCAAGAGAGTTCACAGTCGTTCCATCTTTATATACTACTGCTAAAGCATTTTCATAATAAGGAGAAGAGAACAATACTTTTTCGCTTCTCGCTTTTGTGATAGTCATACCTGATGCAGCAACATCGATATCACGCGTATTTAAAGCCGGAATTAAAGCGTCAAAAGCTACATTTTTAAGCTCTACATCTTTATTAATACGTTTACCAATTGCACGAATCAATTCAATATCAAAACCTGTATAATCTTGAGTTTTTTCATCTTTAAATTCAAATGGAACAAATGTAGCATTAGTACCAACTACAAGTTTATTAGACACAGTTTGATTAGAGGAACCACAACCACCAACTAAAGAAGCCGCCATCACTAGCACACAACCACCAACAATTAATTTTTTTAATTTGCTATTTAACATATTATCAACCTCATTATTCTAACTTACTACTACTTTATAATAGTATATAGACTCAGTATAATTATGTCAATAAATTTGTATATAAATTTCAATATATTCGCAAAATTACTATATTTATATTCTAGTTTTATACACAGTATGTATAAATATTATACCTATGTATAAAAACTTTCCCATGATTAGTGGTTTTCTATAGATTTTATAATATACAAATGTATAAAAAGAAAAAGCACATGAGAAAATCCTCATGTGCCCTTATACGGCTGACCTGGTCTTTGCCCCCACACTCGCCTGCTGGAGGGTTCGCTCATAAGTCTGAGACTCCCCACTACTACCTCTCTCGGTTATACCGGCAGGACTTACACCTAAGCCGCACCATGCTCACAGTCCCTTGGACTGCTTATGTGGATCGTTTTGCCTGCGACTGGCCTCGACTTTCAACCACAGACCCGTATAGACGTATTATAAAGAATTACAGTATTCATGTCTAGTTTTACTATTATACTAGGAAAATTTATGTATATATTTCAACATCTCAAAAAAATTATTTATCAAACATAATATCGTTTAATTCTTAGAACAATGAGAATAAATTTTGCAACCCCTATTTGTTGATGTATAGAAAATTGGAATAGAAAACCTAAAATATTCTTCATATTATTTTAATATTTCTAAAATTACTTTTTTTAAGTACCATATCTAGTGGGTTCTTAAAATGTCAATTATTTTTTGTATGCCAAATTTGAATACAACATATATGTAAGAACATACGTATCATACACAAAAAATTATTTATGGTGTATAATTTGTATACTGTTAGATTAGAACGGCCTAAAGTTGTACGAGATGAACATAAGTACGAGGGGTTGTACCATATGTTCTGCTTGTTAGTTAGAGGGGTTTATTATGTTTATGTTATCATTGATGCAACCATCAGGGTTGTATGAACTGGAGAAGGACAGTTTAGAAGCCATAAGCGCTCAACTTTTACAGATGATAAAAATGAAAAGCTATCATCTCTATACTCATTCTATCCAAGTTTCAAACTATGCAGTTAGTATTGCAGCTAAAATGGGCTTACCATTAAATGAAATCGATCAAATTCGTCACGCAGCTTTACTTCATGACCTAGGGCTATTAATGGTACCTAATGCACTAATTCAAAAATCTCCATACCTTAATAAACAAGAGATGTCAAAATATAAGCAACATGCTGCAAGTGGTGCAAATATGATTGAAAACTATCCTTGTTGCCAACAAATCTTGCCTTATATTCGTTACCATCATGAAAAATGGGATGGCTCCGGTTACCCTAAACATCTACGTGGTGCTAATATTCCATTGGGAGCTCGAATCATTGCTGTAGCAGATTACTATGATACAACAGTTAATCCTTCTACTGAATTTTGGGCGAAAACAAAAGCTAAAGCAAAAGAAGAACTTTTTAGTGCATCCGGTTCCCTCTTTGATCCAGATGTTGTCAAAGCATTTATTGATGTGCTTGGCTAATATGATTAAAAACTACCACTAGCCAAAGTAAGTGCGTCAACGCGAAGTGCCCTATGCTTTTGTAAAACTTTTGCTACGGCTTCAATTGTGGCACCTGTAGTATATATATCATCGACGATTAAAATATTCTTATTTGTTAAATCAATATCCTTATAATCAGCACATATAACAAAGGCATCATCAATATTTTGATGTCTTTCTTTATTTGTTAATCCCCACATATCTCGAGAAGTATCAAACTTGTATATACAATCTAACCATTTAAAGTTTTTTCTATCTATCTCCCATAAAGAATGAGCCCATTCAAGAAAGAATAAATCTACTTGATTATATCCTCTCTTAGCTTTTTTCTTTTCGCTAGATGGTACGGGAACAATATAATCATACATAATTTTACAATTACTGTTCACAATGTTAGACTCATTATATTTCATGTAAAAGTTGTACGATACTAAAAAAGGAGCCGCCCCTTTGGACTGCTCCTTTTTTTCATTAAATTTTACATCGTAAATCATAGACTTTAGACCACCACGATATTCGGCCAACACACATACATCATCTACATAGTGTAAAAATTTATGTGGTATATGACGAATATGTAATAAATCTGTAAAACAAGCTTTACACCAATCCCCTTGTGTTGCCACAGGTGCACCACAGTGAGGGCATACAGGTGGAAATAGGAAATCCCAAAGACTCATTAAGAATCACATCTCCCTTGTAGTCGTTCTTTAAACAATGTATAACGTTCATCGGCATTAACAGTGCGCACAGCACGTTCAACTGCGCTCGTAGTACCGACGATGATCACTTTACGTTTTGCCCGCGTAACAGCAGTATACAACAAATTACGTTGTAACATGCCACCATAACGTGGAACAAATGGAATAATAACTACGCCATATTCGCTACCTTGGCTCTTATGGACCGTTATAGCATAAGCAGGCATAATCATATGAGCTTCATCGATTGGTAGACGAACCTCTTTATGAATAAATCGAATACAAATATCAGTCCGTGTAATAGCGTAAATAACACCAATTTCACCATTAAAAACTTCTAACTCATAATCATTGAGAATTTGAATAACCTTATCCCCAACGCGATAAGTAATGCCATTGACACGAGCTTCTCCCTTGTAGCTATCTGGAGGGTTTACGGCTTGTTGTACATATTGTGATATCAATGTACTACCTGCTTCACCACGGCGCATAGGAGAAATAATTTGAATATCTAATTCATCTTCTAAAGTTTCTTGTTCACGTTTATATACATCAATGATGGCTTTCATCATCATGTCATAAGATTTAACGGGAATAAAAGAAAACTCTTCACTCACACCTTCAAGGTTAGGCATTTCTCCACGATTAATAGCGTAAGCACTTTCAACAATAGTATTACCAGAGCTTTGACGATAAATCTGGTTAAGTCGTGTATATGGCACACAATCACTATCTAATAAATCTTTTAATACAAATCCAG
Source organism: uncultured Veillonella sp. (assembly GCF_938010505.1). Lineage (GTDB taxonomy): Bacteria > Bacillota > Negativicutes > Veillonellales > Veillonellaceae > Veillonella. The sequence continues at coordinate 18,979 of NZ_CALLVP010000016.1, forward strand.
CACCTATAGGTGGTAACTGATCTACGTCGCCCACAATAATAACATGAGCTTCCTTAGGAATCGCCGCCATTAATGAATAGAATAAACGCACATTAAGCATAGATGCTTCATCGATGATAATAACATCTATATCAAGTGGATCATCTTCATTCTTTGTAAAGTCATAGGAGTCACTACCTTGAACAGGCACCAATAGACGATGAATTGTAGTAGCTTCAAACTCAGTGGCCTCGGTCAAACGTTTTGCAGCACGTCCCGTAGGAGCACAAAGTATAATACGCCCTAATCCACCCAGTTGAAAACCTTTTACTAGCGCCTTAATAATAGTTGTTTTACCTGTACCAGGACCACCCGTTATAAGAGAAAACTTTTCAAAAA
>NZ_CALLVP010000017.1 GCF_938010505.1 uncultured Veillonella sp.
CTAAAGGCCGCTGGATCACCAAGGAAGGTGGCGGCTACACCGCAGTTGGTGTTGGTGGTGCATTGACCGGCCGAGGCTTTAAGATTGGTATCATCGACGACCCATTCAAGAACCGTGAGGAAGCAGATAGCCCTGTAATACGTGAAGCCCGTGACGGCTGGTATAAGTCAACCTTCTCAACGCGTGAAGAAGGCAACTCGATGATCGTCTTTATTCTTACGCGTTGGCACGACGATGATCTAGCCGGACGTGTGCTCAAAGCGTCACGAGAAGCTAAAGCTAGAGGTGAAGCGTATGATGAATGGAAAATCATTGAATACAAAGCTATCGCTACCGAGGACGACGAACACCGCAAAGCAGGTGAGGCACTATGGCCTGATAAGTTCTCGCTTGAAAAGCTACTAAAAAAGCGTGCCGAAATGGGTAGCTATGAATTCTCAGCACTGTACCAGCAAAACCCAATTGATGAAGAGAACCGCAAGTTCAAGCAAGCATGGTATAAATATCGCGAATTCAGTAACGTCTTACAGCGTGATACCTATAACGTCATGACAATCGATCCGCGTGGCAAAGATGACATTGACCAAGGTACTGACTACATTGGTATAACCCTCAACTTTATCGATCGTGAAGGCAAATGGAATGTGATATGTTACCGCACGAAGCTATCCGCCACTGACCTAGTAGACCTCATGTTTACCAACTGGAAGCGGTACAACCTACACAAGATTGGCATTGAGGATAACCAGTTCACTCAAGCTCTGAAGTCTGTCTGGGAAGAGGAGATGGTGCGTCGTGGTGTCTACATGGATGTCGAGCTACTGAAGCACGGCGGGCACAGCAAAGCATTGCGTATCGAAGCTCTAGTCCCACGATACGAACGTGGCGGCATTTACCACATTAAGCACGGTGATACGAATTTCTGTAAAGACCTAGAAGGCGAACTCAGTATGTTTCCAAAAGCCACCAACGATGATGCAAGTGATTCATTGGCATATCAAGTACAACTGGCTCAACGCCCAGAGGACGATGTCGGTAGTGGTGAGGTATACAATCAATCACTTACAGATAGAGACATAACAGCAACATGGAATTAAGGAGGGGATCATGAAAAAGTTTGTACCAGAATTTGGCAAAGTTAAAGAGAAGCAGCAACTAGATGA
>NZ_CALLVP010000018.1 GCF_938010505.1 uncultured Veillonella sp.
AGACCATATACGCCATCATCAAAGGATTGTACAATATCACTTGCCAAAGAAATCGCAGATTGCCCCTTTACTCCTGTACGCAATAAAATAGCTAATAACTCCTCCATCGCCATATGTGATGGACCTAAAGTAAGAAATTTTTCTCGTGGCCTTTGAAATGGTAACATGTCTTTTACACTTACTGTTGGTACTTCCATAGAATCTCTCCATTCAAATAGATAACACCATCTTGTAAATCAAGCAACAAACACATCTACTCTCTTAATATTTATTCAGCACAGCACAGCACAGCACAGCACAGCACAGCACAGCACAGCACAGCACAGCACAGCCAATTATAACTCGATTCATCCGATGCGCTAGTGTTATTTAGCCCCTAACGCCTTGCAAAGTTCATCATATACGTGTTCTACCGGTAATCCTACTACATTAGTATAGGAGCCTTCTATTTTCTCTACCCATAGTGCACCTTTTCCTTGAATGCCATATGCACCAGCTTTATCCATAGGTTCCCCACTGGCAATATAGGACTCAATCTCAAAGGGTGCTAAACATTTAAAATAGACCTTTGTTTCATTATGAAAGAATAGTTCTTCTCCCTTGATAAGTAGTGCTACCCCAGTAATTACAGAATGAACTCTCCCCGATAAACGTTCTAACATACGACGTGCATCGGATTCATCATGTGGCTTGCCTAATACTTCATTATCAAGGACAACAATAGTATCTGCCCCTAAAACAATACTCCCATCGGGAACACCTACGGCACAACGAGCCTTTCCCAAAGCTTGAGCCTTCACCATTTCAATAGGGTTATTGTAACCTTCATTAGGTTCCTCATAAGTGCTTGGTACAACAGTATGAGCAATCCCGACCTGAGTCAATAATTCAGTTCTTCGTGGTGATTGGCTCGCCAAATATAATCCAGCCATATATGCTCCTTCTCATTAACATTCTTGTACATAAAATTCTTGGTGCACGAAAAATGTGCCTATCTATTACCCCAAAACTGACCGTCCCTTAAATAGTTGTTTCTTTATCTTCTTCAGAAGAAATTAATTTTTCATAATATTCTTGTACATCTTCCCCATGCTTCACCGCATCAGCGCGCACAGCTGCATAAAATACGATATCTGCTTGAGGTACGCGAATACGACCAGGTACATGTTCTGCTAAAATTTCAAAAAATCTATCCTCTGCTTTCAACAACAGACGACCATTTTTAACCTTATTACCATTTACAATAGCATATACAAGAGACCAAATAGGACGTGGATCAGAGGTAGAGCATTTTCTGTATTTATAGCGATATTTGATATTTGTCAATAATTCACGCTCAAATTTAAATACCCCATCAATCATGTCATAGTCCACTTCAAAATAACGTTTTCTGAAAATAGAGGATTCTTCTATGACAAGTTTTGTGTCTGTCAAAATATAGTTATAACGACTAACAGCCTGTTTAACCATGACAACGATGGCCATAATTTCAATAAAGTACTCCGCTAATAGAACCGTGTGCAATTGGATGCTACGGTACGTTGTATAAGCTACCGCACAAAGCAATAAAACTACAAAAAAAACTACCAATAACTCTGCACTTCTAGCGCGTTGAGATTTCTCTTCATATAATACCTTCATGCTTTACCCCTTAAAAAAATCACTACTTAATAACTATACATCCTATTATAAGATATTCTATGTATAAAAACTACAAAAACCCCGTC
>NZ_CALLVP010000019.1 GCF_938010505.1 uncultured Veillonella sp.
GGTTATGATGATTTTGTAGGTAAATTGCAAAGGTTAGGTGCTGATATTGTTCGGGTTGACGAATAAGAGTACGCAGCCAAAACAGAATAAAAAGAAAAGAAGCCGGCGCTCTAAAGGGCCGGCTTTATACAACGAGCAACAGAACTTAGGAGCTGCAAAGGTTGAAAATTCGAAAGCGAGTACTACACGCAAACCTTTGAGAAGAACGAAACGCAAGTCTACTAAGCTTTCTAATGGCGTGGCTAAGCAAGCTAATCATTTGGCCTCCAATATGCGTGAGACCATGGTCAAAGTTACAAAGATGCGTCGTGCTGAACGACGTAGTCGTGAGACTGTAGCGATTGCTAAAACAACGCCAGCTATGACTTTAAAGCGCTTAGTTCGTCCTGAGCAAGTCGGGGATTTGATGAGTCGTTTGAATCGATCCTTAAACTTTGATTTGGGAATTGATTTGGGAACTGTTAATATCCTCATTTTTGCGAAGGGCAAGGGTTTAGTATTAGACGAACCTGCGTATATCGCACGAGATGATAAAACCGGTGATATTCTTGCCTTAGGTGAAGCTGCACGTTCTATGGTAGGGCGTACACCAAAGGGGATATCTGTGATTCGCCCAGTCCAAGCCGGCGTTATTGCGGACTATGACATGACAGAGTTTATGTTAAAATACTTTATCCGCTCCGTTGTACCTGCTTCTCGATTGATGAAGACTCGCATTATTGTGTGTGTGCCGTCTGGAATTACACCAGTTGAAAAACGCGCTATTTTGGAAGCTTTACTCAGAACCGGTGCTAAAAAGACTGTCCTCATTGAAGAGCCCCTAGCAGCGGCCATGGGGACTGGCCTCAATGATGCTAAACATGTAGGGGCGATGGTTGTCGATGTTGGTGGTGGTACCACGGATATTGCCGTTCTTTGTGATACGGGTGTCGTTGTAAGTGAATCGCTTCGCATTGGTGGAGATTCTTTTAACGAATCTATTATTCGTTACATTCGTCGTAAGAAGCGCCTCGTTATTGGTCCCCTAACGGCAGAAAAGATTAAAATCTCTGTAGGGACTGTAGATCGCCGTGCTAAGGAACGCACTATCGAGGTGCGAGGGCGGGATGCGAGCTCGGGTTTGCCGAAGATGGTTGCAGTGAATTCTTTAGAGATTCAACGCGCCTTAGAGGCACAAGTGATGAATATTTTAGAAGGTGTTAAGTCCATTCTGGAAAAAACCCCACCTGAACTTGTGGCTGCTATCAATGATCATGGCATAATTCTTACTGGTGGCGGTGCGCTTATCGATGGATTAGATCGCGTTATTACGCGTTCCATAGGGATTGCTGCATACCTTGTAGAATCTCCAAGATACGCAGTAATTAAAGGCGTTGCAAAGGCTCTAGATGAAATGTCACAACTTCGTGATACATTAGACGAGTTACAATAATATAGTACAATAATATATCATGATGATGTAAGCTTAAATTGACGAGGTTATAGTCTACAGTTATTCTATTTTATGCATAGGGTATCTTTAGATTGTAACCTTGTTTTTGTTTATTTTTTGAATTTTTTATCTTTATGCTGTATACTATAGTAAAAGTATATTGCGTAAAATTGATGTAACAATATAAGACCAATAATATGGTTTGTAGCTATAGAGGAATTAAATATGAAACGTTATCTGTATATGACTTTTGCTGTTTTAGGTCTACTAGGCAGTACCGTTCCTTATGCTGAGGCAGGTAATTTGACAGGAGTGCGCGTATCTAATCATGAAGGCACAAGCCGAATTGTTTTAGATGTATCTGAAATGCCTGTATCTTGGACTC
>NZ_CALLVP010000020.1 GCF_938010505.1 uncultured Veillonella sp.
ATAGAGAGGTCTATATGAAGTTTTTACAGTCTTTATCAGCGCAGGTGTCTCTGCGCACGCAGGGGGCCATTTTGGCACTCGGCATTTTGTTTATTATATTAGATGCGCTTACAGAACCTATGAATCCAGCTATTGATTTGGCTTGGGTGACGGTCATTGTTTGTGGCTTGCCATTACTCATCAATAGTGTACAAAGTATTTGGGATCATTTAGAGATTCACGCTAATTTTCTCATCGTAGTAGCCATGGTAGCGCTTATTGCGATTGGCGATTACCATACGGCGGCTTATGTAGGTCTCATCGTGCATGGGGGCTTCTTCTTGGAGCAACTCATTACGGGCGAGGCACACTATACATTGGATGACGATATGTTGCCGACCATGCCAAAGCAACTTGTAGCTTTGCGTCAGGGTATCAATAATTATTCGTCCGTTATCGTTGTGGCCGTGATGTTGCTTTCCATGGGTTCCTTTGCATTGACACAGGACTTCAAGCATACCATTACATTGCTAGTCGTGCTTTGTCCGTGTTCTTTAGAGCTCATTCTTGTGGCTCTCATGATGGGTTCCCTCGTAGATGAGAACTCTCCGACGGTGGGGCTTTCAAAGGATGCAAAACAGTGTCATTTGGGCCTACTCATCGTGTCTATTTTATTCCACGTTGCCATCATCGGTGCCGGCGTGTTAGGATCTATCACCCCTGTAACAGCCGTTGCATTGCATGGCTTGGCACGACTTGGCCTCGTGTATAATTTGAAAGTATTAGATGGCTCCTTGTGCGTCGTATAAATTAAAAACCCCTAGTAATCATAAGTATTACTAGGGGGTTTTTGTATATACAACAGTGGGTTGTACGGTATGTATTATAAGTAGGTATTACACATTACGTATTACACATTACGTATTATACAGTACATATTCTATTGATGTCCTTTGTCACCGAGGGTGAGTAGCAGGAATACGATGGATAAAATACATGCACCAACGAGGGCAACGAAACCGCCATCCCAACCGTAAAGGTCAACCATGAGACCCATGAAAGCACCAGCACCAGCGGAACCGATGAGGTAACCAAGAAGGCCTGTAAGCCCCGTAGCACCACCTGTTGCTACGCGTGGTACCATGTCTGCTGCTTGAAGGCCGATCATCATAACTGGGCCGTAGATGAGGAAGCCGATAGCGATGAGTGCTAAGTTATCGATGAGGATATTGCCTGCTGGGTTGAACCAGTAAACAAGAATCGCCAAGATAACGAATAGCATAAAGCAAATGTATAAGAAATAAGCCCAACGAGAACCTTCTTTTGTGAAGCCTTTTACAGCTGTTAAGTAAGTTGGAGCCCAGTTCACTACGCCGTAACGGATAAAGTATACGAAGATATTTGCAATTGCAAGGTACCATAAGTATTTGTTACGCAAAATGTATTTAAAGAAGATTTCTTTGAAAGTGCTTTTTTCATGGTCATCTTTATGACTATGTGTTACTACTTCGTGTTTGTATTCCTCAATAGGCGGTAAGCCGCAAGATTGAGGCGTATCTTTCAACAAGAAGAAGGTAACAATGGCTAAGATGATGGAAATAATAGCAGGGAAGAAAAAGATACTATGCCAAGTACCGAATAGGTAAATACCTAAAGTAGCAAGTGGGGCGATGATACCGCCACCGAGGTTGTGGGATACGTTCCACCAGGACCACCATACACCGCGCTCGGAGTGGGAGAACCAAGTTACCATGTTTTTCGCATATGGAGGATACCCCATACCTTGGAACCAGCCGTTTAATAAAGCTAGCACACACATAATAGGAATACTGCTCATAATACCTGGTAATGTACCGAATAAAAGCATAACTAAAGCACTGAGCAATAGACCTACTGTGGAGAAGTATTTAGGGTTTGAGCGGTCAGACGCATTACCCATAACAAACTTACTCACACCATAAGCAACGGATAAGATAGTCATGACTACACCCAGATCCGCTTTTGCATAACCGTATTCAGCAATCATGTACGGAATAGCCAAGCTAAAGTTTTGGCGGATTAGATAAAATGTAGCATACCCAATAAATGTACCTGCAAAGACTTCTCTGCGAAGACGTTTGTAGGTGGAAGTGATAGCACTTTTATTTTGCTTTATTTAGTATATACGAAGCTATTGATGTTACATTAATCCACATATGTCACTTTGTAGCCTTTTGGCTCGATTTCGCGGCGGTTAAGGCCGTTTGGCATATCTGGATAGCCAATAGCAAGGCTAGCGTAGACTTTTTCGTCTTCGCTAAGACCTAACTCACGCATTTTTGCTTGAATGCGTTCGTTGTCTTGGAGGTGTCGAAGTTGATTAACCCAGCAGCTGCCAAGTTCTAGTTCGTTGCACGCAAGCATCATGTTTTGCATAGCACAAGATACATCAGCAAAATTATTAGCATAGTTTGCTTTACTAG
>NZ_CALLVP010000021.1 GCF_938010505.1 uncultured Veillonella sp.
GTCCAAGATACGATACGTCTTGCTAAAATGCCCGCAATTTGCGTTACTAATACGGAAGTACGATCATTTTCAATACAAATAGTATGACGTTCATTTTCAAAACCTACATCATCTTTAAAAGCAGGTAAGAAACTGCCCATCGTATAGTGACGGTACGTAATTTTACCATCAATAGGCGCACGATTAGCATGTACATCGAAAACAGACAAGAAGATAGTTACTTTTTTACATTCTTTATGTAAATAAATATCTTCGTATACATCAGAAATATCCATGATTTTCCCGTCTGCAGGGGATAAAATCAATTCTGGATCTTGAGGGATTACACGTTTAGGATTTCTAAAGAAATTGACGAAAAATAATGCCAAGATAAATGAAATAATCGCAATTACATAATGTCCTAAAAACCCTAATACCACTGTGATAAGAAGCATAGCCCCTATCAGAGGAAATCCTTCCTTAATAATTGGTCCTGTAGGCACGATTCAACACTCCTCTATTTATTTTTAATAACGGTCCACATAAACTTTGGAATAGCCAACATACGGCCAATCCGCTGAGGTTCTAAATATAATCGATACAACCATTCAAGTCGATTTCGTTGCATCCATTCTGGGGCCCGAGGAATATTACCTGCCAAGACATCAAAGGAACCACCAATACCGATAGCTACAACGCCATCGAGGTGACTCAATTTTTCTGCAATCCATTGTTCTTGCTTTGGGACACCTAAGGCAACAAATACTAATTTTGCCTTAGATTCACCAATAGCTTTGATGATTTCTTGTTCCTCTGCGCTATCAAAGAATCCATCATGAATTCCTACTATATTTAACGCTCCCACTTGAGCAGATAAATTATCAATCGCTCGTTGAGCAACACCAGGTGCTGCCCCTAAGCAGTATACAGGAATTTGATGGGTAGCCGCAACTTTAAACAATTCCTTAGTTACGTCTACACCAGTTACACGTTCAGGTACATGTTCTCCTTGACGATCTGCAGCCCACAAAATGCCAGCCCCGTCAGGAACGACGAGACTAGCATTATTTAATATGTTGTGCAATGTAGGATTTTCATTAGCCAACATAACCATTTCTGCATTAGCCGTGGCTACTAAATGTAGCCCTGGCTGTTCAGTTAATTGTAAAATACGTTGGACTGCCTCATCCATTGTGACACAATCGATAGGCACAGATAAAACAGAAATACGTTTATTCAATGTAATACTCCATTATCAACCACTATAATTTGGTGCTTCAACGGTAATGCTTACATCATGCGGATGACTTTCTTTCAAACCAGCCGCTGTAATTTGAATGAACTGAGTGTTTTCGATCATTTCTTGGATATTATGACATCCGCAATACCCCATACTTGCACGCAAACCACCAACCATTTGGAAAATTGTATCGGCCAACATACCTTTATATGGTACGCGACCTTCTATACCTTCAGGAACTAATTTCTTAGCTTCTGTTTGGAAATATCGATCTTTACTACCAAGTTTCATAGCCCCTAGGCTACCCATGCCACGGTATACTTTATAGGAACGACCTTGGTAAATTACTTGTTCTCCTGGGCTTTCATCAGTACCAGCTAAAATATTACCCATCATAACTACATTGGCGCCAGCCGCGATAGCTTTAGCAATATCGCCAGAGTATTTAATGCCCCCATCAGCGATGATAGGAATTCCATAACGACGACCTACTTGAGCAGACTCATAGACTGCCGTAATTTGAGGTACCCCAATACCAGCAATGACACGAGTTGTACAAATAGAACCAGGTCCAATACCAACCTTAACTGCATCGGCACCAGCTTCGATGAGAGCCTCAGTACCGGCAGCAGTTGCCACATTACCAGCAATTACTGGAATGTGAGGATAGGCTTGTTTAATGTCCTTCAATGTACGAAGTACACCCGCAGAATGACCATGAGCAGTATCAACGATGATAACGTCGACCTTAGCAGATACAAGTGCATCAAGTCGATCATACATATCTTGAGACACACCTACTGCGGCACCAACTAATAATCGGCCACTAGTATCTTTTGCTGCATTTGGATATTTGGTCGCTTTTTCAATGTCTTTAATCGTAATTAAGCCTTTTAAGTTACCATCGCCATCTACGAGAGGTAATTTTTCAATACGATGCTCACTTAAAATTGCTTTTGCCGCCTCTAGAGATGTACCTTCCGGTGCAGTAACGAGTGTATCCTTCGTCATGCAATCTCCAATTTGACGGGTTAAATCAGTTTCAAAACGCATATCGCGATTTGTAATGATCCCTACTAGTTTACCATGTTCTGTGATAGGTACACCAGAAATTTTATATTTTTCCATAATTTCTGCTACATCAGATAGTAAGTTTTGAGGGCTTAAGAAAATAGGATCAACGATAACACCATGTTCAGAGCGTTTTACCTTGTCAACTTCATGGGCTTGTTCTTCAATAGACATATTTTTATGGATAACGCCAAGGCCACCTTCACGAGCCATAGCAATCGCCATGCGAGATTCAGTAACTGTATCCATCCCTGAGCTAATCATAGGGATATTTAACGTTATGTCACGAGTCAGTTGAGTTTGTAACTCTACTTGATTAGGCAGCACATCAGAAGCCGCTGGTATTAATAATACATCATCAAAAGTTAATCCACGCATACCGAATTTATCGTCTCTCATTTTTATTTCCTTTCCGTATAATAAAACAAAACTACGACCCGCCTAGTCCCTATGGACTAGGCGGTCAGTCGTAGCTTAGCGTTCAGACCGCAAAATGCCGCCTTCCATATAATCGTCTTTTTTCATATCTACGAAGATAACTTTTACTGCATCAGCAGGGACATTTACGATATCAACCGCAGCTTTTGTGATTGCTTCACCTAATTGTTTCTTTTGTTCTTTTGTGCGCCCTTCTACAAGCTCTACATGAATAATTGGCATATTAACCTCCATAGATGAAAAAATGAAATAAATTGTTTGTTCTATTATACGGTATGAGGAACATATACACAAGGGAAAAAGCCAGATAAAATCTAATATTATCGATACTTATGTACTTATTATTCCTACCTCTTAATTATACAATATTCTTAGGAATTTTTCACCAAATCTTTTTTCTAATTCTGCTTTCATAACAGATTCTAATTTTTCCATTCCAAATTGGTTTGCAAAATCTAGTACATCCTTGCGAGCCTCTACTAAAATTTCAATATCTTTAATGATATTTGCAACGCGTAAATCTGGCAGCCCCGATTGAGCTAAACCAAATAATTGACCAGATCCGCGAAGCAATAAATCTTGCTCTGCAAGTTCAAATCCATCTTGAATCTGTTCCATAAGTTTTAACCGCTCTTGGCTTACATCATTTTTAGAATCACTAACAAGAATACAGTAGGACTGATGAGTGCCACGTCCTACACGGCCTCTCAGCTGATGTAATTGAGAGAGCCCAAATCGTTCTGCCCCTTCAATGCACATAATAGTAGCATTTGGAACATTAACACCAACTTCGATAACTGTAGTAGAAACAAGTAATGAAATTTCACCCTTATGAAAGGCATTCATCACTTCATCTTTTTCACTCGGCTTCATACGACCGTGAACGAGCCCCACTTCATAGGCTTTATAAAAGTATTCTTTTAACTCTAGATACAATTCCTCGGCGGCTTGTAAGTCTAACTTTTCGGATTCTTCTACAAGGGGGCACACCACGTAGACTTGACGCCCCTCTGCCATTTCCTTGCCGAAGAAAGTGCGTAATCTATCTTTATAAGAACTATCTACAGCATATGTTTTAACAGGTTTTCGACCTGGTGGCATTTCTTTTATTAAGGATACTGCCAAATCACCATATACGGATAATGTCATGGTACGAGGGATTGGTGTAGCCGTCATGATAAGTACATGAGGATATGTTCCCTTCTGTTGCAATCTCGCCCGTTGATCTACGCCAAAGCGATGTTGCTCATCGACGATAACAAGGCCTAGATTATGAAAATTAACCCCCTCTTGAATAAGAGCATGGGTTCCAATAATCATATGAATTGTTCCATCAGCTAAGCCTTCATAGATGCGTTCTTTTTCCTTTTTCGTGGAGGATCCAGTTAATAGTTCTATAGTAATACCTAAATTAGCACATACAGTTCGTATCCCTTCGTAATGTTGAGCCGCTAAAATCTCCGTAGGAGCCATAATTGCCCCCTGATACCCATTTTCGATTGCTTTTAATAAACTCAAGGTCGCCACAACGGTTTTACCAGAGCCTACATCACCTTGTAACAACCTTTGCATAGGTCGTTCGTCTTCCATATCGATACGAATATCTTCTAATGCTCGTTGTTGATCACCTGTTAAGGAGAACGGTAAATTCTCTATACATTGAGCCATTAGTTCCCCGTTTGGTCCCATTTTAGGACCTCTGTGGCATTGCTCCTTATTTCGCAACAAGGCTAAGCCAGCTTGCATAACGAACAACTCTTCATAGGCCAATTGATGACGAGCCGCTTCGTAGTGCTCTGAGGAATCTGGGAAGTGCATTCTCTTAAAAGCATCATATCGACTCATATAATGATGAGCTTCACGAACCTCCACAGGTAAAATCTCGGGTAACTCATAATTAGCTACAAACCAATTGCGTACGGATGATCGTACCACAAATTGAGATACCCCATCAGCAAGTGAGTAAATAGGAACGATACCTCGATCAGGTTCACCACCGTCTCCTAAATTTTCCATTTGCGGTGTGTTCATTTGCATAGAACCATATTGAAACTCAGCTTTACCATACGCATATAGACGCTGCCCCTTTTTGTAAAAATTCTTTCTATACCCTTGATTAAACAAAACAATCTTCAAAGGACCTGTGCCATCTGCAATGACGACCTCTAAAATAGACAATCGAGGACGAGGGCGCTTTTCTTGTACGGCAATAATGGTACCTACCACACCGCCTGTCATACCTGATTTTAAATCACCAATTCTATAAATTGTACGGCGGTCTTCATAGGTTCTAGGGAAGTAAGTCAATAAGGATGTAACATTGGTAATTCCCAACTTATGCAATTGTTTCTCGCGACCAGGACCAATTCCCTTTATAGTCGTCAATCGTTCATCCATAAAAACTCCTTTAAATATACGATAAACACATGAGATATATCCAATTTCTGTATATCCTTGTACAAAAGCCCTTTCATATCTTAGAATATGATATATAGTATACCTTATATTGTAGTATATTTCATAAAAAGAGCAATATGTACGACAAAAACACTTGCTTTAAGCTATTCTTTATGATAATATACTTTTGTTATGTTATAGATTAAGCTTGGAGGTGGAAACTATGGCAAACCTTTGCGAAGTATGTGGTAAATCCACATCTAGCGGTATGAACGTGAGTCATTCTCACATTCGCACAAGAAAAACTTGGAAACCGAACATTCAAAGAGTACGGGCGGTTGTAGACGGTGCTACTAAAAAAGTAAACGTATGCACTCGCTGCCTTCGTTCTAATAAAATTACACGCGCGTAAAATAAAAAGTACATGTACTCTTTGGGGTTCTAGAGCCCCAAAAAAAGCAGTTAGTTCAATTTGAACTAACTGCTTTTTTTGTTATTTATAATGTAATGCTTGGTATATAGTATTGTTTAAATAGCTTAATGGCATATTGGTCTGTTAAGCCTGCCACATAATCTACTACATCAAGTGTAGAATAAAACTCTTTACCAGTTTCACAGCCTTCCATATCATCTGGGTACTCCATGAAGTGAGTGAATAAATTTTTCACCACATGAGCTGCCTTTTTGCGATCCGGAATTAAAGCTGGTGCCAAATAAACATGTTTAAACATAAATTGACGGAATAGATTCATCGTCATTTCCACATCAGCAGACATAGAAATAGAAGGCTTATCCAAGGATTCTCGAACCATATCTTCAACCATTGCGGTAATCATACTAGATGGAGTCATACCAAAATGCTCGCGCACCTCAAAAGGCAACTCCTCTGCCGTCAACATACCTGCCCGTTGTGCATCATCAAAATCATGACACAAATACGCAATGCGGTCTACGATACGAATAATTTGACCTTCTAAGGTCACAGGAATTGTAGCCCCTGTATGACCTACGATGCCATCTCGGACAGCAGTCGTTAAATTAAGCCCTTGGTGGTTGCCATGTCTTTCTATCACCTCAACCATACGCAAACTTTGCTCATTATGATTGAAGTGCCCCACCATATCTCGCAATGCATATTCGCCTACATGACCAAATGGGGTATGCCCCACATCATGGCCCATGGCAATAGCTTCTACAAGGTCCTCATTTAAACGTAATGCACGAGCCACAGTACGACCGATTTGACCTACCTCAAGGGTATGAGTCATACGTGTCCGATAATGGTCACCTGGCGCAATATATACCTGTGTCTTATGTTTTAACCGTCTAAAACATTTACTGTGAATAATGCGATCCCGATCGCGTTGGAACGCAGTTCTAAGTGGATCGGGAGCTTCTTCTGTATCACGGATCGCATCGCGGCTTTTAGTTGCATAGGGAGACAGGAGTAAAGCCTCCCGCTCCTCTATTTGTTCCCGTATATTCATTTACCCTCCGACGCGCGGTTTTTATCGATCAATTGCATGACAAGTGAGGCTGTTTCTTCAATGGATTTATTAGAAACATCTAACACTTGGCAGTGCAAACGACGCATGATAGCCTTTGCATAATCTAATTCAGATTGAATACGCTCAATAGATGCATAGTTTGCTTCGTCTTCAAGACCGATAGCGCGCAAACGTTCACTACGAATATTATTTAACTTGAATGGGTCTATAATAAGGCCCACGATTTTCTTTGCTGGAATTTTGAATAATTCCTCTGGCAATGGTACCTCTGGTACTAATGGCAAGTTTGCAGCTTTAATCTTTTTGTACGCCAAGAACATAGATAGTGGTGTTTTGCTAGTTCTAGACACACCAATAATAACTATATCTGCCTTTTCAAAACCAGATGGATTTTTACCATCGTCATATTTTACGGCAAACTCGATGGCCTCAACCTTTTTGAAATATTCTTGATCCAGCTTATGAACCATACCTGCTGTCATGCGCGGTTTAGTAGTCGCTACTGTACCGACTGCATCGAGAACAGGCCCCATGATATCTACAGCAGGGATATTATATTCCGCTACCTTCTCATGCAAATACTTACGCAAAGACGCAGATACAATGGTATGACAAATAACATGATGCCCACGTTTTGCATCGTCTATAACCTCATCAATTTGGCTTTCACTATCAATATAAGGAACTCGAACAATTTCAATTTGCTCCTTATCATATTGACTCGCCGTAGCTCTCGCTACAGCCTCAGCGGTTTCCCCCAGGGAATCCGATATTGCATAAATAATTTTTTCTGCCATTCTATCAACCTCAGTGTATGCTACATTCTAAGAATACTTTTGCTACCGTCGTTTTTGATACGCGGCCCACAACTTTTAAGCGTTTCTTGTTACCCACGTCCTCGCGAACGATAACAGGTAAACAATCTACCTCATAATCTATCATTTTTTGTGCAGCCTCTACCAAAGTATCGGTAGGCTCCACCGCTATAACCTTGCTTACAGGAGTCATAATCATAGATATAGGCATGGCATGCGAATCTGTTTGTCCCATAGAGGCGCGCAATAAATCTTTTCGAGATACCACACCTACTAGGTACGAATCATCACACACTAATATTGTACCTACATCCTCTGTGAATAACGTGACAATCGTATCATACAAACTCGTATCCCCATTGACTACGACCGCTTGAGATAATACATCACTTACCAGAAATGACTTTAATCGCTCAGCCGTTTGTGTTTCCTTTGAAAGCCCTACGTAGTAGTAACCTACATTTGGACGCGCATCTAACACACCTAACATAGTTAATACAGATAAATCTGAGCGCAACGCAGATCTTGTAACATCTAAATGTTCAGCAATAGCACTGCCTGTTACAGGACCTTCTTCACGAACGATTTGAGCAATTTGTTCTTGTCGTTTCGACAGTTTCACACGGTAACCCCCTTTCATCTCTGTTTGTATTATATCTTAAGTTACCATTCAGAAAAAGAGGAGACCTACAGGTCTCCTCTTTCACCATAACTATATTATTACCAAGTTAATTCGTCAGAATCTTGACGACCACGACCAGTCATAGCATCGAGCATAATTCTTTGTTCAATTTGGGCCACCATTTTCTTAGTGCTCACCACAGCATCTGGGTTGACAGAAATGGAGTCTATACCCGCTTTCACAAGGAATTCACAAAGTTCAGGGTATACGCTTGGAGCTTGGCCACAAATAGATACGGTTTTGCCATCTTTATGGGCCACTTCAATGAGGTGATGAATCGCTCTGCGAACTGCTAAATTACGTTCATCATAGATATGTTGAACTGTTTCGTTATCGCGGTCACAACCGAGAACGAGCATAGTCAAGTCATTAGAACCAATGGAATAACCATCTACATATTTATTGAATTGATCAGCCAAGATAATGTTGGATGGAATCTCAGCCATGAGCCATACTTTAAAATCCTTACTGCGTTCAAGCCCTTCTTGAGCCATCAAATTAGTTACTAATTCAGCTTCTTCAACGGTACGGCAGAATGGAATCATAACTTGCAAGTTTTTGAAACCAAATTCATTGCGTACTTTTTTGATTGCTTCTAATTCTAATTTGAAAGCAGGTGTATATTTAGGGTCATAGTAACGGGAAGCACCACGCCAGCCAAGTAATGCACTGGACTCATGTGGTTCATAGTTATCGCCACCTTTAAGGTCACGGTATTCACTAGATTTAAAGTCGCTCAAACGAACGACTACTTGACGAGGCGCTAACGCTTGACACACTTTACGCATACCTTCTGCCAATGTATTTACAGCAAAGTCACTACGACCTGTTTCGATAAGGTGTAATGGATGTTCATGGATGAAGGTAGTCCAAATAAACTCTTCACGCATGAGACCAATGCCATCACATGGTAGTACGCCATATTTTTGAGCCAAATCAGGATCGCCTAAGTTCATGTAAATCTTAGTGCCTGTTACAGGTACATATTCAGCAGCTACCCCTGTAGAAGCTTGTGCTTCAGGCTTTTTAACGATATCTTCTAATACACCATCATATACGATACCATTTGTAGCATCAACGGTAATCATTTGACCATCTTTAATAGATGTAGTCGCCTCATGGCTGCGGCTCTTAGTACCTACGATACAAGGAATACCAAGCTCACGGCTAACGATGGACGCATGACAAGTCATACCGCCAGCATCAGTAACGATAGCTTTTGCTTTTTTCATGGCTGGCACCCAGTCAGGTGCAGTCATCGCAGTGACAAGGATTTCACCTTCTTTGAACTCATCGATATCCTCAGGATTGATGATAACGTGAGCCTTACCTGCAGCATTACCTGGGGAAGCCGGTAAACCTTTTACGATGATTTCACGATCGCCAGTCTCAAGTGTGTTAGCACTTTCAGATGTTTCTATTTTTTCCTTACGGGACCATACCGTTTCTGGACGAGCTTGCAAGATCCAAATCTTGTCATTGCGTTCATCTACGCCCCATTCCATATCCATGTAGCAACCATAATGCTTTTCAATTGCTTTTCCATATTCTGCAAGTTCCAAAACTTGAGCATCTGTAATAACTTGTTGTTTTGCTTCGTCAGCTGGAACCACTTCTTCAACACAGTCACCATCGGCTTTACGAACAAGGCGGACATGTTTATCGTTAATCATACGGTCCGTAATTTCCATCTTTTCTTTATCCACACGGAAATTATCTGGTGTAACCGTACCTTGTACAACATATTCACCAAGGCCCCAAGAGCCTTCAATAAGAATATTGTTATCATTGCCTGTTACAAGATCAACAGTAAACATTACGCCAGCTGCTTTAGAAAATACCATCATTTGAACCGCAGCACTCAATGCTACTGTCATATGATCAAAGCCTTGTTTTACACGGTAATATGTGGCACGATCTGTGAATGTAGATGCGTAGCATTCTTTTACTTTTTCGATAATTACGTCAGCACCGCATACATTTAAATACGTATCTTGTTGACCTGCGAAGCTTGCATCTGGCAAATCTTCTGCTGTTGCACTAGAACGAACAGCCACAAATGGATTTTCTTCATTCACTTTTTTACCAAGTTCTTCATAAGCATGACGGATAGCATCTGCCAAGTCTTTTGGCATGTCTTCCTGACAAATCATGCGGCGAATCTTAGCACACACTTCGCGCAATAATGCAGAATTTTCTACATCATCTAAAGCATCAAGTTCAGCGCGGATTTTATCTTCCAAACCTGTAGCTTTCATAAACTCACGATAACCATGAGCAGTTGTAGCAAATCCATAAGGTACAGGTACATTAGTGGAAGATGTCAATTCCCCTAAAGAAGAAGACTTACCACCAACTAAATTAATATCTTCACGTTGTAATTCATCAAACCAAAGTACGTATGCTGTTTCGCGATTCATGTGAGAACCTCCTAGATTAATTAGTGCAACACATTAAACCTTTTACACATAAATAGTATACCTTAATTTAAAATCTGTCAATTTTTATGGTCTTTATTTATATTCCTTATAAATATCTAAAAAGTTCTTCAGCACTCGCCCCGTTAGCCCCCATATGGTGTATTGTTCATAAGGATAGAAATAGACAGAGTAGTTTTGTCTAATTTTCCAATCGATATTGTAGCCTTCTAATAGATGAAACGGAAAATCACGCAAGGGTCTTGTAGCTATGTCTAAGTGACCTACAGTTGGTTCCATGTCTAGTAGATATTGTAAGGGAACTGTAAATACCTCTCCTACTTCATCTGGGTTTGGTTTTAAATCATTTGTATGTAGTCGCACTGCTACGGCGTATAGTTTTACGCCAATAGCAGATACTAAACAGTCTAAATTACCAAGTAGTTCAATTTGATTTAAATCAATACCCAATTCTTCAGAGCACTCGCGCATGGCTGCATGAGCACCGCTTTTATCATCTGGCTCACAGTGTCCTCCAGGAAAGCTAATTTCACCTGGTTGACGGCGAAGTTTATTACTACGCACAGTAAAGACTACATGATCTTCTTCATCGATTTCTAATAGTGGTACTGCCACGGCCGCAGTTATAACATCAATATCGGTAAGAACCGTATGATTTCTTTGTTCTAAAAAGGTAGTTAAATTTTTATCCATACTTAGAATCCTCTTACGAGATATGGCTATATCTATATCTGTATAACTATATATATCTGTATCTAGATGTAGATTTATATATAAAGCTTTATATCTCAACTTTATAATTAATAGTTACTTTCATTATACATTAACTAGTAAGTTCAATCATTAGTTTACCAATAGAAAGCGCTCGTAATCCAAAAAACTGTGATGAGGCCTCTGCACCTCATCACAGTTTTATATTAGTTAAATTTAATTTTCACGAATTTGCGTTTACCTACTTGAAGGATCATGCCGTCTTCAAGAGTAATGTTTTCTTCGCTATATTTTTCACCATTTACTTTAAAAGCACCTGCTTTAATGGAGCGACGTGCTTCACCATTAGATGCAGTTAAGCCAGCATCTGTACAGAATTGTGGTACAAAGATTGCTTCTGTTGGCGCATCCATAGCATACTCAGGAATGTCTGTAGGCATAGCACGTTGTTGGAACACGCGTTTAAATTCTTCTTCGGCTTCGAGAGCAGCCTCTTCACCATGATATAAGCGAACGATGGTACGAGCCAATTGCATTTTAGCATCACGAGGATGTAACTCCCCGGATTCAAGACGTTTTGCCATATCCTCTTGCTCTTCAATAGACATATCTGTAACGAGCATGAAGTAACGCATCATCAATTCATCAGGAATGGACATCGCTTTACCATACATTTCTTTTGGTTCTTCATCAATACCGATGTAATTACCTAAAGATTTACTCATTTTTTGAACGCCATCAAGACCTTCAAGCAATGGCATTGTAATAACGACTTGTGGTTCTTGACCTTCTACCTCTTGAAGGTGACGCCCCATCAACAAGTTGAAAGTTTGGTCTGTACCGCCAAATTCAACGTCAGCATGTAATGCAACGGAATCGTGACCTTGCATCAATGGATACATGAACTCATGCACACCAATAGGACGACCTTCTTTGAAACGTTTGTTAAAGTCATCACGTTCCATCATACGAGCTACTGTATAGGAACCAGCCAAACGAAGTACATCAGCAAAGTTCATGTCTTCCAACCATTCGCTGTTATCACGAACAATAGTTTTTTCAGGGTCTAATACCTTGAAGATTTGTGTTTTATATGTTTGTGCATTTTCAAGCACTTGTTCTTTTGTAAGTGGTGGGCGTGTTACACTTTTACCAGATGGATCACCAATACGAGCTGTAAAACCACCGATAACAATCACTACTTGATGACCAAATTCTTGGAACAAACGTAGTTTGCGAAGTGGTACAGTATGCCCTAAATGAATATCTGGAGCCGTTGGGTCCAAACCTAGTTTAACAACTAGTGGTTTATTTTCCTTAATGGATTTCTCTATTTTTTTTACAAGATCTTGTTCGTTAATTAAATCAGCAACACCATGTTTAATTTGGCGCACTTGTTCTTGAGCACTAATCATGATAATCCTCCTAGAAATACTATTGTTTTAGTATACCATTATCTAAAAACTTTCACAATTATATATAGTATTGGATTTAAACCATTTATGATATAATATTTATAACTGCGTAATAGAATTTACGTTATATTTACTATAAGAAAAAAGAGGTGACTCTATGAGTAGTAACTCAAATAAGAGAGCCAATCGCCGCTCAAATGGTAATGGTTCTACACCGAAGAAAACAAATCCTAAGCGTCTATTTTGGATTTGTACACTTCTCTTTATACTCATCGTAGCCGGTGGTGGCTGTGGGTTCATAAGTGCCACATTATCTAATCTACCGGATGTATCCAATGTACGCCCTTCTGCATCGTCTCAGATTTACGACGTGCACGGCAATCTCATTACAACGGTTCACTCCACAGAAAACAGATTACCGGTACCACTAAAGGATGTGCCAAAAGATTTACAGAATGCCTTTGTAGCTACAGAGGATTCCCGCTTCTATACACATCATGGCATCGACCCAATTGGTATCTTACGTGCCGTATGGGTAAATATTGTACATAGTGGCGTATCTGAAGGTGGCTCTACAATCACTCAACAGTTAGCTCGTAATGCATTCTTATCTCAAGATAGAACATTAAAACGTAAAATTTCTGAAGCTTTATTAGCACTTAAAATAGAACAACATTACACCAAGGATGAAATCCTTGAAATGTACATGAACCAAATCTACTTTGGTCAAGGCGCTTACGGTGTACAATCTGCGTCTCATGTATACTTTGGTAAAGATGCTAGTCAATTGACACTTGCACAGGCGGCTCTCATTGCGGGATTACCACAAAGTCCTAACTACTATTCCCCATTCAATGATTTGGAGGCTAGTAAGAAACGTCAAGCAATCGTATTGGGCCAAATGGTAAAATATGGTTATATTACACAAGAGCAAGCTGATGAAGCTCGCCAAGCAGATTTAGGCTTAATAGCAAAACAAGAACAAGCCCATGAAAAATCTAATGCGTCTTACTTCATCAACTACGTTATTGCTCAAATTTCTGAAAAGTACGGCGATGATGCAATCTATAAAGATGGTTTGAAAATCTATACTACTCTTGATATGGATGCACAAAATGCTGCGGTTGCAGCGATGCAAAACTTGCCTAATTACTACACTGATAAAAATGGTTTACACCAACCTCAAGGTGCTATCGTAGCAATGAATCCTCATAATGGTTACATCGTAGCTATGGTAGGTGGTCGCGGTGATGACTCTTTCAACCGAGCTACACAAGCAGAACGTCAACCTGGTTCTACTATGAAGCCTTTTGTTTATTTAGCTGCTATCCAATCTGGTAAAACTCCTGGTTCCATCATTGAGGATAGTCCTGTTAGCTTTGGTAATTGGAGTCCTAAAAACTATGAGAACGATTACGAAGGTAACATTACATACCGCTACGCATTACAACATTCTCGCAACGTAGCAGCAGTAAAAATTGCTGATGAAGTAGGTATGACTAAAGTTATTAATCTTGCTAAGGAAATGGGTATCTCTACTTTAACTGATCAAGATTACAACTTATCTACAGCACTTGGCGGCTTAACACATGGCGTTACGCCTCTTGATATGGTACAAGCTTACGGTGTACTCGCTAATGGCGGTATCAAAGTTCAACCTACAGCAATTCTTAAAATTGTAGACCGCAATGGTCAAATTGTAGAAGAAAATTCCATCCAAGAAAAACGCGTTGTTGACGAAAAAGATGCGGCTATCATTACAAACATGCTAGAATCCGTTATAAATGGTGGTACTGGTGGTAATGCAGCTATCGGTCGTCCTGCAGCAGGTAAAACAGGTACTACTGATGACTCCAAGGATGCTTGGTTCGTAGGTTACACACCTGATTTAGTAGCTGCCGTTTGGATTGGTGATGACTATGGGTCCGAAACACTACAAGGCATTACTGGCGGTAGTACTCCAGCCGTTATGTGGGGTCAATTCATGGCAAATGCTCTTGCTAATACTCCTGCTTCTGACTTCCCTGTCCCATCTAGCGCACAAGCAGCAATCTCTGAAGGTTACGTAAATCCTGCAAAAGTACAACCTAAAAAAGAAGATAAAAAGGATGAGAAAACTGATAAAAAGGATGAGAAAGAAAAACCAAAAGATGAAAAAATAAAAGATGATGATAAACCTAAAAAAGAAGAGGTTACAGAGCAAAAATCTAATTCATCAAAAAATAAAAAATCTAAAAAGGAACGCTAATTTAATAGTAGTCTCTAAAAGGGGCGGAACGTTTTGTTCCGCCCCTTTTTATGCACATTTCTTTTTATACATTGATTCTCAAAACTCTATACAAAAAAGGTAGCAAGTTCAATGAACTTACTACCTTTTTATTTTCATATAGCTAACTTTTAAAGGATATATATATTTTCACTTAAGAACTACATTCGTAGCCCCTGCACCACCTTCATCATAACCTGCTGTTTCAAAGTGTGCTACATGAGGTAAGGTACGCAAATATTGGTGAACACCTTCACGCAATGCTCCAGTCCCCTTACCGTGAATAATCCGCACTTGGTTTACACCTCCCAGTAAAGCTTGATCGATAAATCGGCTAACTGAAACTGTAGCTTCGTCTACAGTTTGACCAAGGATATTAATTTCTGTGCGAACTTCTTTTTGACGTTGTACTGCAGAGCCCCCCATGCGTTTTCTTGTTTTCGGCATAACTGCTTTTTGTTCGCGTTCTAGTTTGTTTCCCTCTTCACGAGTTGTAGATTGCAATTCATTAACCTTAACTGTAGCAGTTAAGCCATTAATGTCTACATTTACACGATTACCTTTCATAGATAATACGGTACCCAAAGAACGCAACGTCGTTACGAATACAACTTGTCCTACCTTAACATCATCAACAGTTAATGTCTTGCGATTGTCATCGACCGGAGCATCTGGTACATGAACATTAGAAATGCCCTTACGCGCCGCATTGATAGCCGACTGACGTTTGTCCTTATCCGTTTCAGAAAATTGCGATTTCAATTGTTTGATAATCGCTTCCCCTTCTACGCGCAAGCTGCGCTTCATAGATTCTGCATCGGCTTGAGCTTTAGCTAAGATTTGTTTGCGTTTTTCGTTAAACTGTTTCTTTTCCTTCTCTAATTGACCACGCATGCGACGTGTTTCTTCGAGCTCTTTCTTTAGTGCTCTTTCTCGCTCAGACGCTTTTCGAAGTTGCTCATTCAAATCTGAAAGAACCTCTTCCATTTCGTGGCTACCAAATTGAGATTTATATTCTGCTGCGCGAGCTACAATATCTTTTGGAAGACCAAGTCGTGCGGCAATGCTCAATGCATGACTACTACCAGCTACACCGATATGTAATCGATACGTAGGCTTTAATGTGCGTTCATCAAACTCTACGTGACCGTTTTCAATACCTTCCGTATGGTACGCGTAGTTTTTAAGCTCATTATAATGGGTACTTACCATCATAAGAGCACCTTTTTTACGGAAGAATTCCAAGATAGATACAGCTAATGCACTACCTTCCTCTGGATCAGTACCAGAACCAAGCTCATCTAGTAATACTAAATCATTGGGACCACAATGTTTAATGATGGAAATCACTTGTGTCATGTGAGCGGAGAACGTACTAAGGCTTGCCTCAATACTTTGCTCATCCCCAATATCAGCAAAGATATTATGGAATACTGGCAACATGGAACCGTGATCAGCAGGGATAAATAGACCACATTGGTTCATTAAACTCAATAACCCTAGTGTTTTAAGGGATACTGTTTTACCACCTGTATTAGAACCAGTAATTAATAGAATACGATATGATGTACCTAATAAAATATTCGTAGGCACCACCACATTCGGTGGAATTAATGGATGCCGAGCTCTCATGAGATTAACTGTTCTATCAGTACTCAAGATGGCCGGTACACCCTTATAGGAAATAGCAAGGCTCGCCTTACCATATACAAATTCGATGTGAGATACCTTTTCACAAGCATCCATCAAATCATTACTATGCTGTTTAACAAGGGCAGATAATTCACGGTAAATGCGCAATACTTCTTGCTCTTCACCAATCAAAGCCTCTTGTAATTCATTATTTAGATTCACCAAACGCATCGGTTCAATATAGAGTGTTTGACCCGTTGCAGAACGGTCGTGAATAAGACCATCAAAATATTGGCGATATTCCTGTTTTACAGGGATTACATAACGATTGTTACGCTGTGTAATGATCGTTTCTTGGAAATACTTTTGATTATCTTTGTCGTGCAAGATAGCTTGAATATCATTTTTAATCTTTTCACGAGTTTTAATAATCGTATTTCTAAGGCTCGCCAACTTAGGAGATGCAGTATCTAGCAATTCCCCTTTATCATCAAAGACCCGTTTAAAACGGTTTTCAATACGATCTGTATTCGGCATATCCTGTACCCATAAGGATAACAAGGGATATTCCATATATTTCGTTCTAAAGAACTTTGTCATTCGCTTATAGGCACCAATGGTTAAGTAAATATCCCATAGCGCTTCACGAGTAAGAACAAAGTCTTTACGACTCTTTTTACAGGATTCACGAATATCTCGTGTTCCACCCAATGGTTGTTCTACCTCTGTTTGCAATGACCGCATTGCCTCTGCCGTTTCATCAAGGTTCTCTTGAATTTGTTTCGCATCGATCATTGGCTCAATGTTCATAGCCAATTCTTTAGCTATGGCAGAGCTACAATGCTGTTGTAATTGTTCTTTTATATGGTGAAAGTCTAATACATCTTCGTTAAACAATGTACTACCTCTTTTATAAAATACCTCTAAAATAGTGGCCCCTTGTAATAGGCGTATCAGCTTTGCCTACACTCTTAGGCGGAGCCTCTTGAGTTCCATTTTGAATGGACACATAATCTGCTACGATGGTACGCAATCTCCTTGGATCCATATGACGTCCATCAATACGTAAAATATGTAGCCCTTTTCGATGTAACTCTGGCACGTAAGCACGCATGTCCATTTCGTGACTGTTCATGATATGCATGCGGCAATATGGATCCGTGCGAAGTGGGAACACTTCCCCTTTACGGTCCTTTAAGGCGTAATCTTCTGTTACGCACGGCATAGAACAGTTTTCTTTTTTACCAGTCCCAACAAAGCTAGCGATGGCACAGTATTCAGAAATCATCATTTCCGTATACCCATGAACCATGACCTCTAATGGCAGGTTAGTAATTTTTTGTAAGCTTACTAGTTGCGTCAATGTTAACTCTAAGGACGGTGCTACGCTACTCATATGTAAGTCTTCCCATACCTGTAAGGCAGAGCCATTAAATATGTTAAGACCTGTATCAGCTTCAATGGCACCTGTATAACCTAAGTCACGAAGCCACAATAAGGCTTGTGGGACGTGAATAGAAATGCTATCTGGTTTAGCTTCAACTATGGCCTTAAGGGTATTCATATAGGCCTCAACTTCATCATCTTTCACAACTCGAGGCGTAGCAAACACACAAAGTATATTATGGTCTTTACAAAGCTTGGCTACCTGATCGTAGATGCTAAGTTCATAAGGCTTACGTTGTAAGCGGTCACCTCCGAAGATAATCTTCTTAGCGCCCCCTTCAATAGCTGCTTTCACAGCCTCTAGCTCATCAACTCGAGCACTTACTATAGGCTCAGTATATTGAATACTACTCTTAGCCACCATAGATGACATATCTTGAGGCTCTACAGCTAGCTCCGCCCAAGCTATTTCATGATCTGTAATCAACAAGTTTTCTAGTGCCTCTACAGCATCGCGGCGCAATGCATTTAACACACTAGCTGGCCACATATAAGGTCCGTCAGGAATAGACATAGAACCTAACGTAAACAATGTATTCCCTAGTCGACCTACTTGGTCAGTAACCTTATCTAATGTAGTCGGTTTATTATTAGCATAAACTGGTTCAAACTCATTAAATACTATCACAGTACGACCATCATTTAATACAAAGGTAAGTTCTGTGCAAGGTGTTTTACGCTCAGTATTAATAGATAGGTATCCATGTACCTCTAATTTAGCACTGAAATCTTGTAGACCTCTTTGCTTTTGAGCTTTAGGCGGTGATGCAAGGAATACTTGTCCCGCCGCAAAACCTTCATCAGGTTTACCTACCAAATGTTTATCATCAACAACAGACCAGTTTTGATCGATCTGATAATACGTAATGCTACCAGAGGCTTGCATAACCTTTAAAAGTGACCCTTTTTCAATAGGTTCTGTTAAATATAAATGAACTTGTCCTTTTTTAACCTCTGCCTTGCCAATTGGTTTCCCCTGATTATTGGGGGCCACCACGGTCATCATGGATTTTCCTACATGATCTGTTAAGTAACCTGTAGAGAAGCCGCGATTAAAGCCAGCAGCCAATGCCTTAGCGTCAGCAGAATCCATATGAGCCGTATCCAAGATATGGCGGTAAGTACCAATAACTTGGCGCACATAGGAAACCTTCTTCATACGCCCTTCTACCTTGAAGGACTTTACACCGGCTGCTACGAGCTCATTCATATGTTCACTATAGTTAAGATCTTTAGGGCTCAATAAATAAGCTTCGTGTTTAGGCAACAAGCTTGTGCCCGATGAATCCAATAATTCATAAGGCAAGCGACAAGGCTGTGCACAAGCACCGCGGTTACCACTGCGCCCACCGATGAAGGAACTCATTAAGCATTGGCCAGAATAGCATACGCATAAGGCACCGTGAACAAAGACTTCGATTTCAGCGGTACAGTTCTTACAAATATGTTCAATTTCAGCGAGGCTCAATTCACGAGCCAATACAACACGGGTAAAACCGAGGCTTTCATAAAAACGAACCGCATCGAGCGTAGCTGCCGTCATTTGCGTACTACCGTGTAAATGCAATTTCGGAGCCACTCGTTGTGCCAATTTAGCAACAGCTAAGTCTTGAACGATAATAGCATCCACACCGATGCGTTCTAAGTCTTTTAAATACGACTCGAGAGCTATTAATTCAGAATCGCCTATTAGAATATTTACTGTTACATATACGGACACATCTAGAATGTGGGCCAATCGAATAGCCTCGGCCAATTCTTCAATGCCAAAGTTTGCTGCATGAGCACGGGCATTAAAGCCTTTACCACCGAGGTAAATCGCATCTGCTCCAGATTCTAAGGCGGCCATAAAGTTTTCCATCGTACCGGCAGGAGCCAATAATTCCATGGACAATCCTTTCTACCTAACTAAAGGTATAACTATAGTACTAAAAGGGTTTACCATACGGTAAACCCTTTCAATATACTGCTTGAGATTAACGTAATCTACAATTAATTTCTGCTAATGCATCGATAATAGCTTGAATGTTGCTATCAATATCTTCATCATTCAACGTGCCTTCCATAGAGCGGAATTGTAAGTTGTACGCAAGACTGCGGTAACCAGCTTCGATATGTTCACCTTCGTAAACGTCGAAAATAGATGCATTTTCTAAATATTCGCCACCATGTTTTTTAATAATAGATAAAATCTCGTCACTAGCAACGGACACAGGTGCTACGATAGCAAGGTCACGGCTAGTGCCTGGGAATTTACTGAAAGATGTGTAGCGGAATGCTGGAATTGCCAAGGATAACACTGCTTCCAAATCGATTTCAAACATATATACTTTACCAGGCAAGTCAAAGTTTTTGCTCACTTGCGGATGTAATTCACCGTATTGAGCAATCATTTTGCCATCTACTACGTATTTAGCACTTACACCTGGATGGAAGTATGGCTCAGTACCACGATTGATTTCGTAGCCTGTAACACCAAGTTCAGCCAATAAATCATCTACAATACCTTTAACATCATAGAAATCTGTAGTGCGTTCGGCTTGATTCCAACCAGCTTGGTTCACCTTACCCATCAAAATGCCACAAGCCATAGGGCGTTCATGGGGCACCTCAGTTAGTGGTAATGCTTTTGGCTCATATACATTAGCCATTTCAAATAACCAGAGATCCTTATTTTGTTGTGCTAAATTGCGTTTCGCTGCATCGATAACAGCTGGTACCAATGTAGTACGCATGTAAGGGAATTCTTCGGAAATTGGGTTCAAGATTGGAATCGCAGTATAACGGCTATCCCCTTCAGGAAGCATCATATTGGTAAGACCATCTTTGTGCATGAAGCTAAATGTAATGATTTCAGTCATACCCAATTTAGCCAACACATGTGTTGCCTCTTTAGTAAGAGCTTTTTTAGGAGTCATCCCACCAGAGGATAATACGGCTACAGGAATTGTAGGGGCGATATTATCGTAGTTATAAATACGAGCTACCTCTTCAGCGATATCAGGCATCACTGTTACGTCACCGCGCCATGTTGGAACGAGGGCGGACAATTGATTCCCTTCTTCTGTTACAACGAATTCAAGGGCTGTCAAAATGTGAACCATTTCGTCTTTTTCAATATTAGTACCCAAGTAATCGTTAATTTGTTCCGCTGTGAAAGTAACGGAATGTTGCTCTACAGGATTTTCATATACATCAATAACACCTACATCAACTTTACAAGTAGGGCAGATTTGTTGTAATAATTGAGCTGCTCTGTCGATAGCATAAGCAGTATATTTATGATTTACGCCACGTTCAAAACGACCAGACGCTTCAGAACGCATGCCAAGAGCTTTTGCAGTACGGCGAATAGATGGACCATTAAATACAGCAGCTTCGAACATAACTGTAGTTGTTTCGTTTGTTACTTCGCTGTCAAAGCCACCCATGATACCAGCTACGCCTACAGGACGTTCTGCGTCAGCAATGATAAGCATAGAATCATTTAATTCACGTTCAGAACCATCAAGTGTTACAAGAACTTCGCCATTTTTAGCGCGTCGTGCCACTAATTTATGACCTTTTACATGGTCATAATCATATGCATGCATAGGTTGGCCCAGTTCTAACATAACGTAGTTTGTAACGTCTACTACGTTATTGATAGGACGAATGCCACTGTTGCGCAAGCGATTTTGCATCCACAATGGAGATGGCTCAACTTTTACGTCAGACACTATGCGAGCCGTAAAACGAGTACAAAGATCATCCGCCTCGATAGATACAGAAGCTTTGCCTTCTATGGACTCACCATTTTCGTTGACCATAATAACAGGGAATAAAGCTTTTTGATTTGTCATCACCCCAAATTCACGGGATAAGCCAACCATGGAAAAACAATCTGCTCGGTTAGCAGTGAGTTCAAACTCATATACCGTATCATTCATACCCAATACGTCTTTTACATCAAGACCAATTGGTGTATCTTCAGGAAAAATGTAAATGCCTTGTGCTTCCTCTGGTAACACTAGGTCACTAGAGATACCAAATTCTGCAACAG
Source organism: uncultured Veillonella sp. (assembly GCF_938010505.1). Taxonomy (GTDB): domain Bacteria; phylum Bacillota; class Negativicutes; order Veillonellales; family Veillonellaceae; genus Veillonella. The sequence continues at coordinate 22,081 of NZ_CALLVP010000021.1, forward strand.
AGCAGAACATGCCTTCGGATACAACACCGCGCAATTTACCCTTTTTAATTTCTGTTCCATCAGCTAAGCGAGATTTATGGTACGCTACAGGCACGATTTGACCTACTGCCACATTAGTAGCGGCTGTTACGATTTGTTTTGTAATGGGCTCGCCTTCTTCAGTAAGGCATTCTACTTGGCATACTTGTAATTTATCTGCATCTGGATGTTTCGTGATTTCCACGATTTTACCAGTATAAATTTTCTTAATGCCATTATCCATAGGAATAACATTTTCTACAGGAATACCAGCTTGCGTTAATTCATCGGCCAATTCTTGAGCAGGACGATTCATATCCACAGGCACGTATTCGTTCATCCACTGTAAGCTTGCTTTCATGAGTTCCTCCTAAAATTGTTCCAAGAATCGTACATCATCTTCAAAGAATAGGCGTAAATCGTTAATGCCGTATAAAAGCATTGCAATACGTTCTACGCCCATGCCAAAGGCAAAGCCTTTAACCTTTTCAGGATCGTACCCATTGATGCGCAATACGTCAGGATGAACCATACCGCAGCCTAAGATTTCAAGCCAACCTGTATGAGAGCATACACGACAACCATCTCCACCACACATTACACAGGAAATATCTACCTCTGCAGATGGTTCTGTGAATGGGAAGAAGCTCGTACGGAAACGAACCTTTGTTTCATCACCATACATGTGACGCAAGAAGGACTCTAATGTACCTTTTAAGTCAGCAAATGTAATATGCTCATCGATGATGAGACCTTCCACTTGATGGAATACTGGGGAATGTGTCGCATCATAGTCCCAACGATAAACCTTACCAGGCGCAATCATACGAATTGGGCTGTTAGGCTCATGACGTTGCATAGTACGAGCTTGCACTGGAGATGTATGTGTACGTAACAAGAAGTTTTCAGTAATATAGAAGGAGTCTTGCATATCGCGTGCTGGATGATCTTTAGGCAAGTTTAAGCACTCAAAGTTATAGTAATCTTGCTCTACTTCTAGACCTTCTTCAACGGTATAACCCATTTTCATAAAGAAGTCTTCAATCATTTCATTAACCTTAGTTAATGGATGAATGTGACCAGTTTTTGGCGCACGACCAGGCAATGTAATATCGATGCGCTCTTGCTCTAAACGAGCATTTAACTCTGCGGTTTCCATGCGAGTTTTTACAGCATCGATTTCAGCCTCTAATGCTTCACGAACAGCATTAACGAGAGCACCAGCCTTCGGACGTTCTTCTGGAGATAATTTCCCAAGACCTTTTAGTAAGGCCGTTACCTCACCTTTTTTACCTAAATATTTAACACGTATATCTTGCAACGCTTGTTGATTAGCAGCGCCTTTGATGGCATCAAGGGCTTCTGCCTTAATACGTTGTAATTCTTGTTCCATTCAAGCATCCTCCTATAGTTAAAAGTCTAAACTATATTATACCAAATCAGGGTTATCTTCTTCAATAAAACGCCATGGTAAATCAGGTAATGGTCTCTCTTCTAATACATAGAATGTGCCTCTTGCCAAGTGAACGAGCTCACCTAGTTCATTATAAATACGAGCTGTAGCAACCATCGTGGTCTTACCATTATGTTCTACATTGGCTACACCGCGTAATAAAGTGCCACCCTTAACGGACTTTACATAGTTACCACTAATATCGATAGTACTCACAGACTTGCCTAATGTAAAGCATGCAGAGCCCATTACACTATCAGCAAAACCAATACATACAGCACCATGTAAGTGACCTCTAAAGTTGCAATATTCTGTTTCATTTGTTTGCAATGTCATCTCCGCATGACCAGCATCTACTGCGGTAACTTCAGAATCTTTCACCCAAGAAAATGGATTCTGATCTCGTAATTCATTGAAATATTCTAACAATGTCGTAACCATTTACTTCTCCAATTCATATACTAACACTTTAAATACACGTTTTATATTAACCCTATTACATCCATTAACTATTTAAACAAGTTAAAAATATATAGGTTAATCATATTCGTAAATATAACTGTGATTATCTGTATTATCACTGATTATCTGTAACAACCTGTAATTATCTATATCAAATTCACCAGTAATCATAAAAGATTATAAAAATGGTGCGTTACATCATACATATTGTATCATGCAACGCACCATATGCGAATAGGTCAACTCTATTCTATTATTCGTAATGTAATGCATCGATTGGATTGAGTTTAGCCGCTTTACGAGCAGGGTAAATACCAAAAATCAAACCGATAGCCATAGAGAAGCCAAAGGACATTATGATCGTTGGGATTGATACAACTGTACTCATACCTGATGCCATTCCGATTAATTTCGACGCACCTATGCCGAAGGCAATACCGATGAAGCCACCCATCAAACTTATTACAACGGCTTCTATTAGGAACTGTGTAACGATTACGCTATACGTAGCACCCAATGCTTTACGAACACCAATTTCTCGAGTTCGTTCCGTTACAGATACGAGCATAATATTCATAATACCAATACCGCCTACAACTAGAGAAATTGCCGCTACAGCCCCTAAGAACAAAGTAAATGTTCCCGTAGTCTGAGCCACTGTTTCCATGATGGATTTCATATTTTGAATATTAAAATCATCCAAATTAGGATCTTTGATACTATGGCGAACACGTAATAGATTTTCTATATCCGCCTGCAAACGATCAATACCTTCATCATCCTTAGCCACAACATACACCATGCGAAGATAGTCAATGCCCTCTACGCGTTCCATCGATGTAGTATATGGAATTAAGACCGTATCATCTTGGTCATTGCCCATAGTTCCGTTCCCTTTACTTTTGAGAACACCGATGACACGGAACGGTATATTCTTAACTCGAATTTCCTTGCCTACAGGATTTTCATCGGCAAACAAATTTTTTACTACTGTTTGGCCCACAACCGCTACGCGTTCACGGTTTTGTACATTTTTATCGGAGAAAAATCGACCAGATGTCATAGTCCAATTATTTACGTCCTGAAAGTTAGCATTAACCCCCGCAACAGATGTAGTCCAGTTTTTATTTTGATAAATCACCACATAATAGCCATTCGTCATAGGACTGGCAGCTTTTACACCTTCTAACTTGGCAATAGCTTCATAGTCAGATATTTTCAACGATTTCATGGACCCCTGCGAAG
>NZ_CALLVP010000022.1 GCF_938010505.1 uncultured Veillonella sp.
AGAGAATATCGAAATAGTCTAACCATTCTTCGCTTACTGAAAGTTTCCCTTCAAAAACAAGGTCTCGAGCCGTAAGTGTGCCCATTAATAACTGGCTCAATGCACCAACCTCAACGGTAATATCCGCTTCACCATCGAATGTATCAGAAATCTTTTTAACGGATGGCGTTAATGCACCGCCATATTGCACTTCATAACGGCCTTCGTTCCAGCTGCAAAGCCCATCTTTTACTGCAAAGGTCATTGTTATAGGCATCATCAATGCCTCTGGATTTACAGGAATCGCTTCAAAAGCAGCTTTTACATCTACAATACGGCTCATCATATACGGCATCGTAGCGTGACCAGTTCTACCATCAGGATAGAAGCGATAGTATGTATCGTGAAGACCTTCATTCCAACGAATAGAAGTGCCTTGAGAACGGTGATTATAGAAATAGTTCAATAATGCACGTTGTGCACGGCGTGTCGTGTAAACCAATTCAGAAACAGGAATTTCAGGCTGACCTAATCGATACACTGCATAACCTTCTATGATGTTATCATCGTTGCGCACTACAGCAATGTTTACGCCTTCTGCAAAGAAGCTGCCTAATAATCGTTTCCATTCCTTTTCACCGCGCTCTGCGTAGCCTGAAAGACGAGCCGTATATGTTTTATATACTGGATCTAACAAAGTCCATTGATCTACGCTATTTAGCAAGCCAAAGCTCAACGTTTTATCTGTCATAGGGCGCAAGTCTTCTAGCGACATGGTGTTCACCCATTGATGAGCATAGAGTTCCCAACCATATTGTTGATAGAATGCCGCCTTGGATGGCATCAAAATCGTCATAGCTTGGCCGCGTTTACGAAGCTCCTCTAGTGCAGAGGTCAATAATGCACCGCCTACTCCACCACGGCGAGCCGCAGGATGCGTTGCAACACCTACCATATAACTCGTAGGTAATACAGCACCGCGAACGTTAAGATTGTATTGACGCAAATGAACAGTGCTCAACAATTGGTCCTGTTCTAGGCCGACCATTGTATTCTCCGATTCATAGCAATTTGTAAAATAATATTGGAAGAATGGATCTTCCTTTGGTTCAAAGCAGTACGCCCATAGATTCTCCACATGAGGCGTATCTTGAGCCGTCGCAATTCTAAATTCCATATTTATATCCTCGTTATATCATAAGAGCTGTTATCTATCTGTCGCTTCACAGCGTATAATATCTAATCTAAGCACATCGCATCGCCATATCGCCGTATCGCCGTATCGCCGTATCGCCGTATCGCCGTATCGCCGTATCGCCATGATGATACGATAGTTACATTCAAATAGATAGGCTAACAATTCTATTATAACAAAATGAGCTATGAAGCACATCGGCTTCATAGCTCAAATTTTTATTTACCGCCTGTCGCATTATCAGCTTCATTAGCGTATACTGCGTCATATTTTTCTGCAAAGTGATCTGGATTATAAGATTCTTTTGCTTGACGAAGACCAGGCAAACCCATATCTTCTTCGCGGTTGATAAATTCTACTTCGCTAAATTCATGACGAATGAATTCATTGTTAATAGCTTGATACAAACCACGAATATCTGGATTTGCTTTTTCAATGTGAATCAAAGCAATTCTGTCATTGAGCAGCTCACCAATACTAAAGGCTTCAACGCGGCCGAATAATTTAATAGCACCGCCTTTAAGGCCCAACGCATCCCAGTTATCAAACAACAAATTGATGGCTACCAATTCATCTTCGATACCTTCTTCGTGATGCGTTTCCACCCAAGATGCTGCCGTTTCACGGCATAATGGAATGATATCTTCTGTAATTGGTACATATTCATAATTTGAATATTGCATGCGGAATTGATTTAAATGGTTTTTCTTTTGACGGAATTTCTTGCCGGACAAGTTGATAAGATCTTCAGACTTGTAAATATATTCATAGTTGTCACGGTCAGGAGTAAACGCATAACGACCAGGACACAAGTCTTCCATGCGCTCTTTTACGGCTTTGCTAACACCTTTGAAACGGAATGGCAATTTATTTTCTACGAACCATTCTTTAGCGCGCAACAAACCATCAAGGAACTTTGCATCTTTACCAGCAAATGGAGGCAATAGGAATGGCTCGCGCTTGCCACCACCTTGAATGTACAACACACCATTCTCTTCAGCCCAGCGAATACCATATGGCTCTTGCCACATGAACAATGTAGTAAAGCAATTATCGGATGCTTCATAATGATGTTGTTCAAAATATTTGTCGATTAATGGCTTATCTCTCAATTCAAAACGTTTAAATTCTAAAATAATAATCCCTCCTATCAGATTCCTCTTTGCGAGGTTGCTTTCACGGTCTGTGAAAGTTTCGATTCTATCATGCTCAAACATGATTCTAACAATCTAGTATTAAACCCATAGGGTTCGTAATTACAATTTTACAGATTCGCCCAACACAAAGGTGCCATCCGTTGTGATAACCTTATCACCTTCGTTTAGGCCAGAAATAATAGCTACATCATCGCCTTCTGTGATGCCTACCTCAACGACACGTACGTCAACTGTATTATTTTCGGTTAATACATATACATATTTGCCATCTTGATTTTCGCGAACCGCCTTCGTTGGAACGGTCAACATTTTTGCTTTCACATTAGATTCGATAACGAGTGTATAGAACTCACCAGCCTTAATTAGGCCTTTTTCATTGTTGAAAGTTGCTTTTACCAATACACTTGGCACAGTTTCTGGTTGAGTAATATCTACGTAAGTCAATTCACCTGGTAATTCTTGGTCGCCTACCTTGAGAAGTACCTTCATGCCATTCTTCGCTTCAGGTGTACCTAATTTCATAGCCGCATCACGAGGAATGCTAAGAGAGGCTACCATCGGTGTAGTTTGTTGAATCATCATAAACGGACGATCAGCAATCGCCATTTGACGGTCTTCGTTATAGATAGATGTTACCGTACCTGCTATAGGGGCTACGATTGTAGATGCCGCCATCTGTGCAGATACTTGCGCAATTTGTGCCTCAATAGCCGCCGCATTGGCGCCACCGCCACCACCAGTTGTGACAGTCGTAGTTTGTGGTCTAGCTCTTTCCAGAATACGCTCATATTCCTTTTGTGTAATCATGCCCGCTTCACGCATACGTTGAGCCTGTTCCAATTGGGCACTATCTATAGATGCTGCCGCCGTAGTTGTCACAGATGTCGTATATGATTGAGCTTGCTCTAACTGCCCTTGTAAGGATGCTAGTTGTTGCTGTAAAGCCGATGTATCTACAGTGGCCACGGTTTGACCTTGTTGTACTTGGTCGCCCACTTTCACGGCATACACGACCTGCCCCGTTAAAGTCGGCGTTATCGTCGCCTTGTTAAGGGCCGTTACATTGGCATCATTATGAATCTGCAACGGCATATCCTTGTACGTTACCTCCGCGACGGATACGGTTTTTGTACCACATCCCGCAATGGCGAGCGCCATAATCATAACACCAAGAATAGCAATTACAGAGCAAAAACGATTTATTTTCATTCTGTCACTTCCTATCATATTGATTTTTATCAATACCTTAGTATATCATAAAATCAATTAGAATTATATGAAAGCTATTTCCTTTAGTTTATGGATATAACGGAGGTTCTCATGGAAGAACGGATGGATTTTAGAATTTTAAATAATGGCAGCTTCATTCCCTCTATCGGTTATGGCACCTATAAAACAGGTACCGAAGGAGAGACAGAACAAGCCGTTGTAAATGCACTTGGCGTAGGCTATCGTTTACTCGATACGGCAGCCTATTACGGCAACGAAGAGGCCGTTGGTAGAGGCATCAAAGCATCTGGCGTTAAACGTACGGACATCATCATTACGACTAAAATATGGCACACTGATGCGGGCTATGATAATACGATGCGTGCTGTTGAAAGCTCCTTAAAGAAACTAGATACCAATTATATTGACATCATGCTCGTACACCAACCCCTTGGTGATTACTACGGCTCTTGGCGTGCCATGGAAGAGCTATACGACCAAAACGTATTGCGGGGCTTGGGTTTATCTAACTTCTACGAAGATCGCCTCATCGACTTGCTATACCACTGCAATGTAAAACCGGTGGTCAACCAAATCGAATGCCACCCATTCAACCAACGTCAATCTCTTTTACAATTGATGCGAAAGCATCAAGTCGTAGGTATGGCATGGTCTCCATTTACTCGTGATCGCCAACCGATTTTCGATCATCCAATCATTAAAAGCTTGGCTGAAAAATACGGTGTATCAAAACACCAAATCATCTTGCGTTGGCACATCCAACGAGGCATCATTCCATTGCCAAAGGCAAATAATGTGAGCCATATGAAAGCTAACTTCAATGTATTCGATTTCAAGTTAACCAACATCGACATGGACGTTATGGAATTATTAGACCAACAAGACTTCTTGGAAGACCATCACACCGCACCTGGTCTTGAAAGACTGTTACAACTCAAATAAAACATAATATACTAATTAAATACTAAGTAACATGCATTGTTGGTAACAATTACAATAAATATAACAGTCATGTCATCGCGATAAGCAAAACAGTATATAAAAATAAAACCACGTATATCTAACCTTTCATAAGAATAGATATACGTGGTTTATTTTATTTTGTCACATTAAATATGGCTTGTACAAGAATCATATACGCTACAGTTCCTGCCCCAATAGACATAAACATATTTCGCTTCCATATATGAAGCCCCACTGTAACTAACAAGGCAATCAATTTAGGAAGTCCGTAAGGATATGTCAGAACTACAGTATCTTTAAACGTGTACACAACAAGCAGGCCCATAACCGCTGCAGGTAAAGCTTTACCTAAGTACATTACAAAGTCTGGCGCCTTTTTACCGGGAGGGAAAATGAGAAAAGCAGCAAATCGTGTAAGCAATGTACCTGCTACTACAACAGCAACAGTAATGACCATTTCAAAACTAGTCAAGTCGTACACCTCCCCACTTATACGCGATATAAGATGCTACGAACATACAACTCATAGAAGTAAGCATAAAGATAGATTTCCCTACCAATAAAAGCATCGCCACCCCTATTATCGTACCAGCAACACCAAATAATCTTATATTATTATTCTTAGCATTTAACAGCATCTCTAAGAAAATAACAATAAATAAGCCTGGCAATACAAAGTCAATACCTCGTAAATCCACAGTGGCTAAAAGATTACCAAATAGTCCACCTATAAAAGTACTAACTACCCAAAATACATAATTTAACCAAGTTACGTGGAAATAGAACGACTTTTCATCTACATCATCGGGCAACTGAGTACTTACATTGATAGCAAAGCTTTCATCACACATCCAAGCAATAGTGGGGAACCATTTCCAGCCCATATTTACATATCGTTGTAACATTGATAAACCATAGAAGAAATGACGACCATTAACGAATAAGGTCAAAATAAAGGCATTGAGAGGATCAAATCCAGCAAACATCAGTCCTATCGTTACAAACTCCATGGAGCCCGCAAAAATAGTAGCCGCCAAAGCTGGTGCGGTCCACCAAGGGAGTCCTTGGCTAGTAACATAAAGACCAAAACCTAAACCTAAGAAAAACAAACTGATCCCTATAGGTACCACCAAAGGGAGCGCAAAAGAAAAGGCACTTCGACGTTTTGTTTCACTCAAAAGATTTCCTCCTTTCAAAATCATAAATTGTATATCATATAAAATGTAGTCAAGAGCTAAGCAAATTTAACCCCTCTATCCATTAATAAATACACTCTAATAATAAAAGACACCATATGGTGTCTTTTATTTAAGCTATTATATTATACATTCTGTGCGATATGTGTCAAATTTTGATTATTCTCAACATAACTCTTTATAAAGCACGCGTTAAAATTTCGCGAGCTACTTCTGGTGTTACATCGCCTTTTTCACCAAGTTGTGTCATACCATGATCTTCTAATTGTTTCACAATTTTATCAACTGCTTCAGCGCCAAGGCCATAGTCTTTCAAATGCGTAGATACACCAAGGGACTCAAAGAATTCACGAGTTTTAACGATAGCCTTATCTGCTTTTTCTTCTGTTGTACCTTCTGTGATATGCCATACGCGTGTCGCATATTGTGCCAATTTTTCGAGTTTATCTGCTTTTTTCACTTCCAATAATGCAGGCAATACGATGGCTAATGTTATACCGTGATCAAGATGGTACGCAGCGGTCAATTCATGTCCGATAAGATGTGTAGCCCAGTCTTGTGGCACGCCTGCACCAATCAAGCCGTTTAATGCCAAGGTAGAAGCCCACACGTGGTTAGCACGAATATCGTAATTTTCTGGATTTTCTACCGTTTCTTTGCCGATTTCAATCATAGTTTTCAAAATACCTTCGCTGAAACGATCTTGAATACGACCTTCTACAGGATATGTTAAATATTGCTCTGTCGTATGCACAAAGGTATCAATAACGCCGTTCTTAACTTGTTTTTCAGGCAATGTAAAAGTCAATGTTGGATCAAGCATGGAGAACTTAGGGAATACTAAGCTACTGAATACAGGGAATTTACCGTCTCCATAAGTAATAACTGCACCATTGTTCATTTCGGAACCAGTCGCAGGAAGTGTCATAACTGTACCAAATGGTAATGGATTTGGTACCATGTTTACCGGAACCTCTGGCACACCAGCTTTCATAACTTCAATGACAGGACCATCATAGGTAGCGCCCATAACGATGAGTTTTGTGGCATCCACAACGGAACCACCGCCTACAGCGAGAACGAAATCTACTCCATGTTCTTTAATGAAAGCTACCGCCCGTTCACAAGTTTCAAGAGATGGGTTTGGCTCAATACCGCCGAATTGTTCTACCTTACGGTTGCCAAGCGCCTTCACAATGCGATCAATAAGACCACTGCGTACTGCAGAGCCACCACCATAGGTAATCAATATCTTTGCATCCTTTGGTACCAAAGTGTCTAATTCATCTAAACGATCTTTACCGAATACGATATGTGTAGGATTATAAAAATCAAAGTTAAACATGATAACCTCCTAAGTGATAAATGATAAATATCAAGTATTAAGTGTTAAATTTTAAGTATTACGTATTAACTATCAAGTATTAAATATTGGCTATATCTACTATTTCCATTGAATTTAATTGTATAAAACTTATTATATATTATATCATACTTCGATGTTCTTAATATGTAGAATCTGTATTTATCGGTATCTACTTCATCCCTACTTATAAATATCCACTTAACATTATTTGTAGATAAGCACTAAGCCTCATAGTTTTAATCTATAGCCAACTGATATGTATTTATGATATGCAAAAGCCCATTCTCATGATAGGATATCTATATTACATATGTTGTAGAAAGGGATGTTATTATGAAATTCAAAAAGTTTATTGCTCCACTCCTCGTTGGTGTGCTTGCATTTGCCATCGCTGGTTGTGGTAATAGTACAAATCAAGCTAGTCAAACGCCAAAAGAAATCAAAATCGGTGCCACTGCTGGTCCTCATGCACAGGTAGCAGAAGCAGTAGCTAAGGAAGCTAAAAAACAAGGTATCGAACTTAAAGTTGTAGAGTTCTCCGATTATGTAACACCAGATAAAGCTCTTGCTGACGGTGACATTCAATTGAACGCGTACCAACACGTACCATTCATGGAAAACTTCAACAAACAAAACGGATCCAAATTAGTAGCTATTGGTAAAACGATTTTAATGCCAATGGGCTTATACAGCAACTCTGTACGCAGTGCTGCTGATGTTCCAGAAGGTGCTATCGTTGCCATTCCAAACGATCCAACTAATGGCGGCCGTGGTCTAGCGCTATTAGCTAAAGCAGGCCTCATTACGTTAAAAGAAGGCGTAGGCTTTAAAGCAACTGTAGCAGATATTACATCTAACCCTAAAAATCTTCAAATTCAAGAGTTAGAAGCAGCACAATTACCACGTAGCCTAGACGATGTTGTAGTAGCCGCAATTCCTATGAACTACGTTCAAAGCGCGGGGCTCAATGTAGAAAAACAAGGTTTTTTCTTAGAACCTAAAGATGAACCTTTAGCCGTTATGATTCTTGCTGTTCGTGAACAAGATAAAGACAACGAAACATACAAAAAAATCGCGGACATCTACAAATCCGATGCCATCAAGCAATTCATTAATGATACTTTTAAAGGTACCATTACATCTGCAAACTAAATAAATTAAAGACCGACCGCTATAATATTAGAGGCCGGTCTTTTTATTGGTAAAAGTCTCAATTTATAGGTAAAAGTTTTGTTATATGCAAAAAAACGATACCCTAATCAATTTAGAGTATCGCTTTTATTTTATTCTTCAGTATCGAATACAACGTCCAGTGGTTGACGTTCCACGATGTTACGATAACGAACGCGTGGATAGCCCATCAAGATAGCACCAGCAATAACTTTATCCTCTGGTACACCTAAAAGCTCCAACAATGGTTCATATTCTGCTTCGCCTGCATGTTCAAAAAAACCTGCCCAACAAGTACCAAGCCCTAATGTCGGCGCATATAGTTCAGCATAAGACAAGCAAGAGTGACCACTATCATGGGTACGGTGAATATCCTTTTTAGAGCCGATAGCCACTACGAGAGCCGGCGCATCGCGCAAGATATACTCCTTGCCTTTATCTACCTCTGCTTGAGCAGCACGAGCATAGAGACGCATAATCGGTACTGTTTTTGCAGCCAAATGCATCCACTCCAAAACGAGATCAGCAATACGGCGCAACTTTTGTTTATCCCGAATTACTATATACGAAATACCTTGTGTATTAGTCGCTGTTGGCGCCATTCTTGCAACGTTTAACACTTTGCGAATGAGATCTGCAGGGACTGGTTTATTTTGATAGTTACGAATAGAGCGACGACTGCGCATAAATAACTCAGCTTGCTCTGGCGTTAACTTAGGTTCTTTTGTAATATCGATTTGCTCCTTACGCGGTGTCATATCGCTGTCAAGAGCAAGTGTAGGGCATACGGAAATACAATGCCCACAGGAGATACAACCTCCCCTGCCAGTTACAGGTCCATCATCGGACATCACCAGCAAGCCTGTCGGACAGTCAGCAACGCAAAGGCCGCATCGTGTACAGACTTCTGTATTGACGGTAAATAACATCTGATAAATCCTCCAAACACTACTATAAAGCCTATTATAACATACAAAATCAAGTCATATCTAGTTTTAAACAATTATTCTAATTGTATTGGGACCCAACTAACATTTGTTCATCCGCTTTTAGGATGGGGCCCAGTCTCGTTAGTACAACTTGGTAAAAAAAGTAAGAATACGCTTGCTCCGTTCTTCGCAAAGTCGCTGCACAAGCGTATTCTTACTTTTTTATCACTGTATTTATAAAGATGTCCCATGCAAAAGCGTAAATAATCTAGCTAATACTTATATAGAGTCATTACAATTACACCTTGAAATAAATCATAGAAAACACTATCATTTTACACATTATAATAAACTTTATAGTAGTGGCGCCATGCCCACCGTATGGGAAGGACTAGCCAGAGGCTAATCTGCTGGCTAGTCTTGATGCAAATTCAGTCAAAACTACTTAGCCGCTCTCGCCTCTCCGCTCCTCTAATTATAAAAGCATATTGAGTAAATGTCGAATGTAGCTTGTCATGGGGTCGCTCTGTATATTAGCAGGGTAAGTCGCTTTGCTATGGGACTAATTTACATCAGGTGTTATAAAAATGAAACTGGGTACCTCTGCAGCGACTTTACGAAGGACGGAGCAAAGAGGTACCCAGTTTTATTTTTAATTAAGTTGTCGCAATGAAACGGGGCCCCATCACAAGCGGAAACCACATTTACTCAAATGCTTTTATAAGCTCCATGTATTGCGCTTTGTGTGTCAGTCTCCAAGTCCCAAAGTCTGGCTCAGGGGATTCGTTCAGAGTATTCGCCAAGGCTTCCATGAATTTCGGTATTTTTGTAGCAACAATATGCCCTGCCATTTTACCGAAGCTTTCAGAGCCCATGTGTTCTGATCCACCATCTACAAGGATGAATGCTACCATAGGTTTTTTATCTACTAATTTTACAGCACCATGGAATCCAATTTCACCGATTTGGTGTGTACCACAAGAATGTGGACAGCCAGATATATGTAAACGAGGTAGTTTTCTTGTGTCTACACCCTTTTTTTCAAGGTGTGCGAAGATATCTTTTAACAGACCGTTAGAGTCTTGCATACCAATCTGACATATAGTAGAACCAACACAAGATAGGGACGGCGGAAATCATTTTCGGCACTATCATCAGTTATTTCTGCAATTTTGCGTGCTTCATCAGCTGTAAGATTAATGAAGAACAATGCTTGGTCTGGCGCAATACGTGCTTCTACTTGGTCAAATGTCACTGCATAGTCAAGGGCAGCCAACAAGTGTTCTACGTTCGCATCACCACCTGCTGGATGGTATTCTACGTAATATAAACCTTCTTGTTTTTGACGGTGAATACGATAATTTTCCACAAAATCATCACGCTTACCAGTTTTTGTAATTTCATAAGCATAATCAGCTGGATTAATAGTTAGGTGTTCTACTTCTTTTACCATAGCTAGGGTTTCTTCATAGATCTTGATGAAAGCTTCCGCCCCACCCATTTCAGCCGGCATGTAACGGGTACGAGCTTTACCACGGTTTTTGAAATTACCATGATTAGCAAAAACCATAAGCATAGCTTTCACATGGTACAAAACATCCTCAGGTTGCACATCGTGTGCCACGGGAATCCCCATACGCGGATTCGGTCCGAGACCACCACAAGCATATACATCAAAGGTATTGTGTTTCGTCAAATTAAAGCCTAAATCCTTGAACGTAGAGTGCGGAGTGCTATCAAAGCCATTATCAATGCTCATCTTAAATTTTCGAGGAATCTTGATGTAAAACATTTGCTCCATGAGGAACTCGCTAATCGCCGTTGCATAAGGTGTAATGTCGAAAGTTTCACGAGAATCGATGCCGCGCAAAATACTAGCCACTACATTTGGATTATCACCACCAGCACCACGATTGTAGATACCATGTTCATGACACTCTTTGAAAAGGCTTAACATCGTATCGCCATCAAGCCCATGCATTTGCAAACATTGACCAGTAGTAAAATGGACGTGTTGCAAGTTATATTTACGAATGGAGTCCGCCAAGAACTGCATATGTTCTCGAGTCATGCGGCCCCCATTAAAACGCCAACGACTCATACTGGAGTTAGCTCCACGCTCTGCGTAACTACCAAAAGCTCCAGATTCACCTTTATAGTCAGCGATAGACATTTCTTTTTTATAAAATTTATGCGTCATATCTTCAAACTTTGAATAATCTGCAATTAATCGATCTTTCAATTCTTGTGTAATCATATATTACCCTCTTGGCTTATATCTATTAAGCATGATTTATAAATGTAACGGTTAGTATACCATACATGCATAAGTATGTTTATAGCTTAACTCACAAATTTTATACCGAATATTAATACTACTCTTTACAATCTGTAATAATTATTACTTTTAAAAAACAAAAAAAGAACAGCCCGATGGCTGTTCTTTTATGTTAGTTCTGATAGTTTTATATGATTAAGTGTTGTTAGTGTTGTTAGTTTTATAAACTTAAGTGTTATTAGTTTTATAAACTCAAGCTCTGCTAGGAATAACTATACTTTTAAGTTCATATCTAATCTTGGGGCCCTACACGCGACCTTCGTTAGGATTATTGTATGCGTCTTTATCGATAGTTCCCATAATTTTATCTACTACGAGAGCATTTGTTAAGGAACCAGATACGTTCAAACATGTACGGCCCATATCGATCAATGGATCGATAGCTAGGATTGGGCTAATAGAGGTGAAGTACGCACCAAGACCTGTACCACTAAGGGATACGGATGCAGCCATTGTAGCAGTACCTGGCACACCTGCGATACCAACGGAACCGATAGCGATAACGATAACACTCATGATGTACATAGTCATATCGAATGGAATATTCGCTACGTTAGAGATGTACACCACAACAAGTGCAGGGAATACGCCGGCACAACCTTGCATGCCCGCAGTAGTACCGAAGGAAGCAACTGTATTAGCAGTTGTAGCATTTACGCCAAGACGTTTTGTCAAAGTCTCTACAGTCAATGGCAACACGCCCATAGAGGAACGGGATGTGAAAGCCAATAAAAGAGGCGCTTTTGCTTTCTTGAAATATGTAATCGGATTGTAACCAAAGCTAGTAATCAAAATAGCTTGTACAACGAACATAATTAAGATACCAACGTAAAGTAATACTACAAATAAACCCATATCAAGAATAGCTTGTACGCCACGAGTTGCTAATGTAGAAGCTAGCAATGCAACTACGCCATACGGCATAAGACTAATGATAAAGTCAGCCACCCAGGAAATCAATTGGTGAAGCTCATCAAACAATTTAGTGAACATCTCCATGGAGTTTGTTCCTGTTTGTTTTAATAGGCGAGCTACGCTACCTAAGATAATTGCAAATACAACAATACCGATAACATTTGTTTCAGCAGCCGCTTGAATTGGGTTGCTTGGAATCAATGCACGGAATGTATCAACCATAGGTTTGATTTCACGAATCTTCTTACCAGATTCAATGATATCAAAGCCTTGCCCTAAACCGAAAGCATTGCCCAAAATAAGGCCTACTACAGCAGCAACGGCTACCATGCCGAGATTCGTAGAAATCATAGCAACTACTAACTTTTTAAGGTTAGCACCTGCCTCCATATGCAAAATAACGTGTACAATGGAGATAAAAACGATAGGAATAACAAGCATGCGGATTAAGTCGATGAAACCACCCCCTACAAGGGAGAACCACTTAGTACTTTCCTTGATATAAACCACTTTAGATGGATCATCAGGGAAGCCTGCAATAATTTGAACCGCTACACCAAGTACGGCACCAGCAATAGTACCAATAATAACGAGATTACCGAAGGATGTGCCCTTCCGTTGCAATACATAAATACCTATTAACACGAGCACAAACACCGCGATAATACCAATACTTAGTGGATTGCTTAACATGAGGTAATCTGTAAAGAATGGAATATTCATAATACACCTCTTTTAATTCATATCACAACAATAGGTTATGAACTTAGTATAGCATATATCGAAAAAAATACAAGTATAATATTTTGTTTTTTTAATAAAACATTATTTATTCTATAATATATACAAAAAAGGCGACCTTCCAAAAGAAAGTCGCCTTTAGTTACTCTGGTTAATTTAGTTACTATATTATCTATTAACTAAGATATATGTAACGCGGATAGGCCCATGAGCACCATCTACAGTTACCAACTCGATGTCAGCCGTACGAGACGGACCAGAAATCAAGCAAACATTTGTAGGGAATTTGGATGGATCGTTGTGATAACGTTCAGCCAAATGTTCCATTGTTTGCGTCATACGTGGATTAATTGTATCGGTATACAATACAGCAATATGAGTTTCTGGTAACAAGCTAATTGCACGACCAGATTCTTCACCAGACGCTTGTACTACGGTAGCAGTTTCAGCGATACCGCAGTATGGGAATGTAATACCGATATCAGCATTAGCAGTATTAGAAATACATTCTTCGCGACCTTTAGCTGGGTCCCATTGGAAGTATGTACGAACACCACCATTAGAAGCTGCATCTTGTTCGAATAATTCTTTTAATTTATATTCTTCAACTTCGGAGGAGCTTGGGAAAACAACTTTACCATTACCACGCTCTTCGATAACAGCCATAATAGTTTCACCTAATTTATCAGGTGTAGTATCTACAAATTTTGTACCTACTCGTTCACATTGTTCCTTGAACATAGTGATAACTTGTTCATGAGATAAATCTTTGAACATAGTTTCTTGAGGACCATGGCTATAATCAAAAGATTCTACAAATGTAGGAATTTGATCACGGCCTAATGCACGAGATAAACGTGCAACAAATTGATTACGTTTAGCTACATCCATTATTTTTTCTCCTTCTTCTTGTTCTTTTCATGTTCAGCATATAAATCGCGGAATTTCTTGAATTTTAAGGAACCCAATTCTTTAGACTTAGTCCAACCGTTCATAACCGGAACAGCTTGAGTCCATGCAGGCATGTTACCTTCTTTATTACTAATTAAGTTCATGCCGATAGCACCAGCTTTTGTACCAAGATCGAACAATGTTGCATTACCGAACATCTTAGCAGCTGCAGTGAAGATTGCTTCTTCTGCTTTCGGACGAGTTTTTTCAATGTCAGCCATAACGTGACGGTGTTCCATCAACAATTCATGTAATGGAATAGCTACTGGACAGTTTTCTGTACATGCACCGCACAATGTGGAAGCATATGGAAGATCACCAGCTACATCGTAACCTTTGAACAATGGAGTCAATACAGCACCCATTGGACCTGGATATACGGAGCCGTAGCCATGACCAGAAACGTGACGGTATACTGGACAGATGTTCATACATGCACCGCAACGAATACAACGAAGCATTTCTTGGAATGTACCTCCCAAGATGCCAGAACGACCGTTGTCGATAATGATGATATGAGTTTCTTCAGGACCATCAGCTTCCCCAGAACGAGCAGGACCAGTCATCATGGAGAAGTAGTTGGAAATTTTAGCTCCTACTGCGGAACGGTTCAACATTTCCATCATAACGTCAAGGGCTTTGAAGTCAGGAACAATACGTTCTGCACCTAAGAAGATCAATTGAGTCTTAGGAATGGAGCTAGCCATACGACCATTACCTTCGTTGGAAACGATTGTACATGTACCAGACTCAGCAACCGCAAAGTTACAACCGTTAACGCCCACGTCTGCGTTCAAGAAGCGCTCACGTACATAACCGCGTACGAAGTGAGTCATTTCTGTAGGGTTTTCAGTACCTGTATAACCTAATTTTTCAGCGAAGATTTCGCGGATTTTATTACGTTCGAAGTGAAGCCCTGGTACTACGATGTGAGATGGTGGGCTTACTGCAGTTTGCAAAATAAATTCAGCCAAGTCAGTTTCGTTAACTTCGATACCAGCCTCTTCTAGAACTTCGTTCAAGCCAATTTCTTCAGTCAAGATAGTTTTGGATTTAACGATCATTTTAGCGTCGCGTTGACGAAGGATGTCTAAGGCGATTTGAGTCGCTTCTTTGTCGTCAAATGCAAAGTGAACTTTAGAACCGGCTTTTTCAGCATTGTCAGCAAATTGACTTACATAGAAGTCCAAGTTGTTAAGTACGTGATCGCGAATTTTAGCCGCTTCAGCGCGGAAATCTAACCATTCAGGAACATCCGCAACTACTGTATTACGTTTATCATAAAACACGTCTTGTGCTTTTTTAATAGCTGCAACTTTGAAATCGTCAGCTAAACATTCTTTTATACGTGCTTTATAGGGGCGATTGTCATATATAAGTGCCATGTCGTCTCCTCCTTAACGGCAGTTTAAGATTTCAGCAATATGCATTACTTTGATACGGCGATCGATTTCACCATCTTTATGAAGGCGATCTAGCATACCAGCAATATTCATCAAGCACGCTTGGTCAGAACCGGAAATAACATTAGCACCTGTGCCAGCAATTTCCAATGCTTTTTCGCGTGTCATAACTTCACTGATTTCAGGGTTTTTAACGGAGAAAGTACCGCCAAAACCACAGCAACGATCTGCACGTGGTAATTCAATCAAGTTGATATCTTTAACGTTTTTAAGGAGTTTGAAAGGAGGCTCTTTAATGCCCATCAAACGAGTTACGTGGCAAGATGTATGATATGTAACGGATTCGTTGAAACGAGCCCCTACATCTTCAACACCTAATACGTCAGTAATAAATTGAGTAAATTCATAAATTTTGCCACTCAATTTTTCTGCGCGCGCCAACCACTCTGGTTGATCTTTTAAGAAATGATGATATTCATCACGGATTGCAAAAGCGCAAGATCCGGACATGCTGACTACATATTCAGCGTTCTCAAAGCATTCGATTGTGTTCTTAATTGCGTCCATAGCCGCTTCATTGTAACCGGAGTTAGTGAACATTTGTCCACAACATACTTGTTTCTTAGGTACTACAAGTTCGCAACCTAATCTTTCAAGTACTTCTACACCAGCCATACCTACATGAGGGTAGAACATGTCAATCAAACACTGTTGGAAAAGATGAATTTTCATATTATCTTCCTCGTCTTTTCTAGTACTTAACCTAATAAAAAATTTTGATATGTATGTGTTATGGCAATTTTAGTAGTGAATTTTTCGACTAAATTTCTGCCCTGAACATTACTTATGCTTTCAAATAAATATTCAAAAGCTCATCGATATAATTATAAATTAATCATATAGATATTGTCCAAAGAATTGCTATATTCGTATGTACCCTTTTATTTCTCATATCGTTATGACTTTTTGTAATAACAAACATTGAATTTTATCACATCTATTATTTCATTTATCAATTTTTCTTGCAAAAGCCCCATAAAACCTAGATTTTGGGAATGTTTATCATTTTGCATTTTTGGACATAAGAAAATCAAGTTTTATCTATATTTCATCCTATACTTACATAATCAAACTCAAAATTTCAAATTCATGTAAATTTTATCCTTATATATTACATTTTCTTATAGTAGTGTATAAATTTAAAAAGTGTTATAATTTATTTTATATAAGTATAGTTTGAAAGGAGCCCTTTTCAATGAAACTAAATAAATTATCTTTGTCCTTAGCAATTACATTGGCCCTTGGTTCTACATTCGGCATGGCTCACGCTGAAACTACCGCGGCACATACTAAAGCAACAACAGTAACAAATACGCAAGCTAAAGCAACTACGGTTAAAGCTACAACTGCTAAAGTGGATGCTAAAGCTACAACTGCGAAAGCAGATAATAAAGTGGATACTAAAGCTACTGCAGCAAAACCTGCAACTACTGAAAAAGTAGCAGCACCGAAAGCCGAAGCTAAACCAGCGGTTAAGGCAACTGAAGTTAAAGCAACTGCTAAAGCTAAAGAAACATTGCCAGCAGGCATATACACAGATACAAAAGATAACTGGGCACGCGACGCTATCCAAGCAATGTCTCAAGCCGGTTACCTTTCTGGTTATTCTGACAATACATTCAAACCTAGCGCTCAAATCACACGTGAACAAGCAGCTGCTATTTATGGCAAAGTGTTACAACACAACTTAAATGAGCAAGAATTAGCTGAAATTACAGCAAAAGAGTCTACTGCCTCCTACTCCGACGTAGAAGCAGATCGTTGGTCTAACTCCGCTATCAAATTGGTAAGCGCTGCTGGCGTAATGGAAGGCACATCTAAAACAGCTTTCACACCTAGCAAAACTATGAACCGCGAAGAGTTCGTTGCATCCGCAGCTAGCTTGGCTAAGAAATTAAATATCTCTACACCTGTGAAAACTGAAAAAGTGACATTCAAAGATGAAGCTAGTATTTCCACTGACTACTTAGCAGATATTCAATACATGGCACAACGTGGCATCGTAGCATCTGGTGCAACAGAAAGCTTCAACCCTAAACAACCTGTAACAAGAGCACAAGCCGCAACTATTTTGAACCGTATGCTCAACGGTGCTGGCCTTGCTACACCAAAGCATACTACAGAAGCTAAAGCAGAAACGGCTGTAAAAGAAGATCTCAATAAAGCTGATAAAGCAATCGAAAAAGATGCATCCAAAGTAAGTAAAGATGCAAAAAAAGATATGGCTAAGGCTGATAAAGACATGAAAAAAGAAGCCGCAAAGGCAGATAAAGCAGCAAAAGCTGAGGCTAAAAAAGCTGAGAAAGACTTAAAAGGCAACAAAGATGCTACTGTGGCGGAAAAAACTGAACTTACGCGCACAGCTCGCCCTGTTCGCCGCAGCACACTAAAAGCACTTGATCAAAAGCAACAATCTGCATTGGAAGATAAAGTATTTTCTGAATTAAATAAAACTTACAAAACAGAAGATGCATTTCAAAATTATGGCGTAATGTACTGGCGTGACAATCAATTACACGTAGCTTTGAAATCCAACAGCGATATTTCCACAGTAAAAGCAAATCTTGCAAACCGTGGCGACTCCACTGTAAACAACTATGTTGTAGTTGAATCTTCCCAATACAGCCAAGCTGAATACGATGCAATCGATACAAACTTCCGCAACTATTACAGCAAAAATGAAAAAGCAGGTACAATCCTAGCTACATTCCCTGATGTAGAAAACAACCAACTTTACGCAGTTGTAACTACTGCATCTAAAGAAACACAACAAGGAATCTCTAAGTTATTCGGTTCCAAAGTAAAAATGACAGTAAAACGCTAATCGGCGTTACACTTAACCAGCCAAAGCAGCGTATACTCAATAGTACTACGCTGCTTTGTTATATATCACTATGCATTCCAACTAGTTGACTACAATGCGATGGATATAGATTTTTATGCTGGTGAAAGTTTATATTCTTAGGCTATCGATCGTTAGCCTTTACCATGATTAGGAAGGATTTTTATGTACAAGAATACCCCTTACGCATTACGTGCCCTCGTGCTCGGCACATTATTGGCTACAACAGGCCTTGGTTTTGCTTCTGCAAACACAACCACTACGACACATACTTCTACAACTACTGTTGAGTCAGCTAAAATGGAAAATGCTAAAGCAGATGCAGCTAAAACGGAAGCTACCAAAACAGAAGCAGCTAAGGTTAAATCTACTATTACTGCATCACCTGTAGTTGTAAACACTTCTATTGGTACACCACAAGATATTCAAAAAATCCGTGCCCATATCTTTACAGATGTGCCTAGCGATTTTTGGGCTGCTAACGCCATTAGCACTGTAACTAAAGCAAATCTGATGAAAGGCTATTCCGACGGCACATTCCGACCTAATCAACCTATGACGCGTGAAGAAGTGGCAGCACTCTTCAACAACATCACGGATGATGGTACCGCAGCCTTCGTATCTAGTAAGTTTAAAGATATAACCTCTGATCGTTGGTCCGCTCTCGCTATCGACTCCGTAGCGCGTAAAAATATCATCAGCGGCTATGGCGATGATACATATAAACCAGAAAAATATATGTCTCGCCAAGAGTTTGCCGTAGTAGCAGATAACTACATTCATTATTTAGGCTATACTACTGAGGACCCAACAGTTCTAGATAGTGTTGCCTATGGAGACCAAAAATTTGTAGCTCCTTGGGCGCAAGACGCAGTTCGTGAACTTGCTTACCTTGGTTTCACAAACTACGCGCCTGGTACATTATTTAACCCTGAAAAATACGTAACTCGTGCAGAAGCAGCGGAAATTGCTTACCGCATGACGCAAACACAACAAGCGCTTGCCTTCCATAACACATTATTTAAACAGCAAGTAGAAAATAAAACAGCTAGTATCATCGACAAAGCATTAGGCTATGACAATGATTTCACTAAATTCCGTCAAGACGGAGCGCTCTTCTGGGAAGCAGGTCAATTACATGCATCCTTAACAGATCAAAAGAAAACCGACCTCGTTGCCAAAGCTATCGCAGATGCTCACGATCCGCTGTTAGATAGAACTGTAGTTGTATCAAAAGGTAAATTGAATCAGGCACAACTAGAGGAATATCAATCCGATGCCATCTCCCTTTACCAAGAGAAGGAACCAAAAGGCAAGATTCTCTCCATCTCTCCAAATACAGACACGAGTGCTCTTCTCATAACCGTTGATTCCATTCAAAAATCGACGCTAAAAGCATTTAAAAAGAAATTCCGTGATAATGTATTCTTACAACTACCACCAGAGCCGCTTACAAACTCCGATGGAAATATTCAATTCCCATTGCCTCCACGCGTAAATTACTACAGTGACAAGCAATAAAATAAGAACAGTAACAAAAGCCGTGTCATTACACGGCTTTTTGTTTTGATAATAACTTAACCTCTATAAACTTAAGTTATACATTTAAATTAATTCTTATTCAAAAAAAGAACCGCTCCTATTGGAGCGGTTCTTTTCACAATAAAACAGCTGTTACTATACACACATAATCGAATTTACACGTTTTCGATTAGTTTTTTGTTACATCATTTTCTCGGTCACGCAAGTTACCAACAGGCACATATACTGTACCTGCACTATGGATTGAATCCACATCTTGTTGCAAGATCATTACAACAGAATAATCATCAGTTGTGTAGAATTCAGTAGGCATTTTATCGATATTTACATCGCCACCCATTTTATCTTTCACATCTTGATTATTGTTAATAGCATTCACCAATTCTTTTTTGTTAAGACCACCAAGGTCGTACAAGGACAATTGACGACCTGTTGTAGTATTAAACGTGAATCCTTTTACATACATAACGCCATTCGCATCACGATCACGCATTGTGTACGTGTGAATCAATACGCTGAAAATGCCATTTTTATCTGTTTTCACATCGTAGTACATAACTACATTTGTTTTATTAGATTCTTTAGCATTTAACTTTTCTACATCGTTTTGTACTTTAGCAACGTACTTTTTGATAGCCGTATTGATTGCTTTTTCTACCGCCGGGCTAACAGATTTAACCTCTGGGAATACTAAGTCCAAATGATCTGTAGTAGATTCCACAGGAGATACGGCAACTTCTTTGCGATCCATATAGCGATCCGCATTTGGAGCTACTACTTCAACCGGATCAACTCTAGTTGGAATAGTACGTAACGCACGATTTTGCTCTGGTGTAGCAGTGCTAGAAATACGATATGTTAAATCATTACGATTTACTCGATTCGTATTTGCTTGATCTGCTTGTACGACTACAGTATCTTGCGTTACAGGAATTACTTCGCTTGCTGCGAAGGAGGCTACTGGCAATGCAGCAGCCATCATGATGAGTACAGACTGTTTTAATTTCATTGTTCAACCTCTTATTGTTCTTGCTCAGCTTTCATAGCAAGAGCTTCTTCTCTATTGAATTTGTGTGTAACAACACGGCGAACAAGATAGAGACCAGCGAATACGAATGCAAGCAATCCTAACCATTGTGCTGTGCTTTCAAATCCAGGACCTACTAATTCGAGTGGGGATTCCCCCCCACCAGTTGTAACAGACAATACAATAATAACAGCTATGATTACACCAATCAAGCTTTCACCAACAATCAGACCAGAAGCGAAGAGAACACCACGGCGATTCGATTGCTCAACATCGTAGTCAGCAAGCTCACCGGCACGCATTTTAGCACGAGCTACAAGATAACGACCTACAAAGTAGCTGATGAAAGAACCAATAATAAGTGGCACTTCTAAAGTAGGTGGTAAATAAATACCCATACCAACAGCCAATGGAGGCAATGTTAAAGTAGCAGTTGTGCTCTTGAGAATCAAGTTTACGATAATTGCCACAATACCAACGCCAACGCCGATTAAGATATAATCCCAATCCATGCTGGAGTTGAAGATACCTTGAGCAATGGTAGTCATCAAAGTCGCTTGTGGAGCAGATAATGCAGCATTAGGATCCATTTCAGCACGTGGTAACGCACCTGTGAAACCGTATGCTTGGTAAAGCAAGTTAAGAACTGGAGCAATTGCAACAGCACCGGCTACAGAGCCAAGTAACAATGCAATTTGTTGACGCCAAGGTGTAGCACCAACGAGTTGACCAGTTTTCAAATCTTGCAAATTGTCATTAGAAATAGATGCAATCGCAATAACTACGGATGTCATAAAAATAGCCATAGCTGTCGCGAATTGAACACCAGCTTGTGTAGCAAACAAATTATTTTCCGCTGCGATGAAGTATACAACTAAGGAAGAAATAATAGTCGCTAAAATACCAATACCGGAAATTGGAGAAGCAGATGTACCGATGAGGCCTGCCATGTAACCACATGCTGCAGCTACGAAGAAGCCGATTAACAACGCTACTACGATACCTACTACAACAAGTGTCCACATCAAGCCTGCACTAATAGGTACAGCAGATACGAAGTCCCAGAAAGTGAATACTAAACCAATAAGAATAAGAACGAATACGCCTAAAACGGATTTTGTACTCATATCTGTATCCATGCGATGCAATTCACGTTCAGCAGAACTGCTGTTCATGGATTGTACAGAAATTTTCATACCTTCGATAATAGGTTTAATTAAAGTAACCAAAGTCCAAATCGCGGCAATACCGATAGCACCAGCACCGATGAAACGAACTTTTTCTTTCCAAATGCCCATTGCGAATTTAGCAGTTACGCCACCATCTGGAGCATATAGGTTAGTTAAGTAAGGTACGAATCCAGCCCACGCGATGAGTACACCAACGAGAATAGCGATACCAGAAGCGATACCGATAAGGTAACCAGCACCTAACAACGCTGTAGAGAATCCCAAAGGAATTTGAGTAATGCCTTTGCTACCCACAGGGATCCAGAAACTCATGCTATCGCCAAGCACTTTGAAACCATTTGCACAAAGGCTGATAAGACCAGCTACAAAACCACCAGATACGATGTCGGTCATACCGGAGCTAGATTGAGGGCCTTGTTCACCATTGTGAGAGCCAACTTTCAAAATTTCTGCTGCTGCACGGCCTTCTGGATATGGTAAATCACTATTCACTACCATAGCACGACGCAATGGAATGGTGAATAATACACCTAGACAACCACCGCATGCGCAGAGCAAAAATGTTTGCCAGAACGGAAAGCCATTCCAATACCCAAGCATGAGTAAACCTGGCAAAATAAAGATAATGGCGGACAATGTACCAGCGGCAGAAGCCTGCGTTTGTACCATGTTGTTTTCAAGAACGTTAGAATCCTTGAAGAACCGTAAAATCGCCATTGAAATAATTGCTGCCGGAATGGATGACGAGAATGTCAAACCAACCTTCAAACCGAGATATACGTTAGATGCTGTAAAAATAACAGTAATCAATGCACCAAGTAGCATCCCACGCAACGTCAGTTCCGGCAGATGAAGGTCATGGCTCGTAAAGTCATGTTTCATAAGTACTTACCTCCTCTGTGAAATCATAAACTTAAAACAATATACTAAGCTACTTCCATTTTAACGTGTTAAAGCGATGATTTCAATATATATACGATATTTATAATGTATACATGTTTTATTCGACCCTTAACTATATAGGAAAAGACAATAGTCCAAAAGACTCCAAAGCCACCTATCCCGCTCCGCGGAGACGCTAAGTCGTTTTTGTAGGACCACCACGGTAATATACACCTAATCGTTTTACTATAAGAATAAACCTTTCATTATTCACCAAGTAAAATATTTAATTTATAATTTTTCTAGATATAACGTATTATCAATCTTACATATAGATTGAAATCATATAGGTATGAGGAAAAGGAGGGCGCAATATGCGTCCCCTTTCTTATATGCGCATTATGCATATACACCTATCAATTATATGAAAATAGAAATCATTATCTTTTATTCTGTACAAATATACAGGATTTTATATAATTAAAGTACCGACAATACGGTCGGCATGTCTTTTAAGGAGGTTGTAAGCATTATGGAAACAAGAATTGAATACGATTCAATGGGACCAGTCGAAGTCGACGCTAGACGAATTTACGGACCTCAAACGCAACGCTCGTTCAATAACTTCAAGATCGGTGACCACCGCATCCCTATTGAACAGATCAAGGCGCTTGCGCTTGTCAAAAAAGCATGTGCTTTAACCAATGCAAAGTGTGGCGCAGTAACTGAGGAAAAAGCGAAACTCATCGCTCAAGTAGTAGATGAAATCGTAGACAGCAAGTGGGATGAAGAATTCCCGTTGACCGTATTCCAAACAGGCTCTGGCACACAAACGAATATGAATGTGAACGAGGTAATCGCTCACCGGGCTAAACAGTTAGATGAAGCTAATCCGCTCCATCCTAACGACGATGTAAATCGCGGTCAAAGTACAAACGATACATTCCCTACGGCAATGCATATCTGTGCGTACTTTGAAATTACAAAACGCGTAATTCCTGCATTGGACGGCCTTATCGGATCCTTTGAAAAATTGCAAGAAAAAGGGAAAGGCTTGCAAAAAGTTGGTCGTACACACCTACAAGATGCTACTTTCATCATGGTGGACCAAGAAATCAGTGCCTTTGTGGACGGTCTAAAAACTGCCAAAACTATGCTCGTTCAAAACGCTGATTACCTTCTCGACGTAGCCCTCGGCGGCACTGCCGTTGGTACAGGTGTGAACACGCCTAAAGGTTATCTAGACGTTATGGAAACTGTGTTACCAGAGGTAACAGGCGCACCATTCCGCGTGAAAAACAACAAATTCCAAGGGCTTGCCCTCAAAGATGCTTTCATGATGGCTCATAGTGCACTCAACACATTGGCTACTACACTATTCAAAATCGCTAACGACGTGCGTTTCTTAGGCTCTGGTCCTCGCTGCGGCTACGGCGAATGGCATCTACCTGAAAACGAACCGGGCTCCTCCATCATGCCAGGTAAGGTAAATCCTACACAATGTGAAGCCTTGACCATGGTATGCGCCCAAGTATTTGGCCATAATACGACTATGACAATCTGTGCAGGTAGCGGTGCATTCCAATTGAACGTGTATATGCCTATCATGATTTATGACTTTGTTGAAAGCTGTCGCCTCCTCGCAGATGCGATGAATTCTTTCACAACACACTGTATCGACGGTGTAGAATTCGTACCAGAAAAACTCAACTTCTTCGTAGAACAATCCCTCATGATCGCAACATCCTTAACACCATACATCGGTTATGACAAGAGTGCTCAAGTTGTAAAAGAAGCATACAAACGCGGTTGCTCCATTAAAGAAATTATCTTGGAAGAAAAACTCATGACAGAAGACGAGTTTGCTGAAGCAGTTCGCATGAAATAAAATCTCTCACATCTCTATGACATATCTGTAACATCCTCTCATACCTCAAATGAACGGAAAAAGCCCCGATACATTATGTATCGGGGTTTTCTATTTATTGTGCCACTCCATCAAAGAATGTAATAACTGTAATTTCTCGTGGGCAGTTGATACGGATCGGGAACCAGTGTCCTGTGCCGTTAT
>NZ_CALLVP010000023.1 GCF_938010505.1 uncultured Veillonella sp.
TAAAGTATTATTAATTACTGGAGGAACAGGGTCATTTGGAAATGCTGTTCTAAGAAGATTTTTAAAAACAGATATAAAAGAAATCAGAATTTTTTCAAGAGATGAAAAAAAACAAGATGATATGAGAAAAATCTATAATGACTCTAAAATAAAGTTTTATATAGGTGATGTTAGAGATTATAATTCTATATCAGATGCTATGAGAGGAGTAGATTTTGTATTTCATGCTGCAGCATTGAAGCAAGTTCCTTCTTGTGAATTTTATCCAGTTCAGGCTGTGTATACTAATATTTTAGGAACAGAAAATGTTTTAAATGCAGCAATAGCTAATAAAGTAAAAAGAGTTGTATGTTTAAGTACAGATAAGGCAGCCTATCCTATAAATGCAATGGGAATGTCAAAAGCACTTATGGAAAAAGTTATAGTGGCAAAAGGTAGAAACCTTGATGAAAAGGAAACTATGATTTGTCTTACTAGATATGGAAATGTTATGGCATCAAGAGGATCAGTTATTCCGTTATTTTTTGATCAAATAAGAGCAGGAAAACCTATGACTATTACAAATCCTAATATGACAAGATTTATGATGAGTTTAGATCAGGCTGTTGATTTAGTTTTATTTGCTTTTGAAAATGGTCATAATGGAGATTTATTTATACAAAAATCTCCTGCAGCTACTATTGAGCTACTAGCAAATACTATAAGAAATCTAGTAGGAAGACCAGAACATGAAATAAAAAATATAGGAATAAGACATGGTGAAAAATTGTATGAAGTTCTTATGACAAAAGAAGAAAAAGTGAGAGCTATAGATATGGGAAATTATTTCAGAGTTCCAGCAGATAGCAGAGATTTAAACTATTCTCAATATTTTGATAATGGACAGCCTATAGAAAAAGTAGAAGAGTATAATTCAGACAATACTTATCAATTAAATGAACAAGAATTAAAAGAAATGCTTTTGAATCTTTATGAAATTCAAGATGATTTAAAGTTATTATGGGAGATAAAAGGTTGTATATTTACATACTCACCTATTGACTTTAATTACAATCTAATACAACTAGAAGATGGTAATTTTTTTATTATAGATAAATTCAACGTATATTTTTTTTCATGTTCGAAAAAAGTTTTTTCTTTAATTTATGAAGCAGAATACGAAATTCAATTATATTTTTTTGATAATCAAATTTACATTACTGATGAAATTAAACTAATTTATCTATCTCATAATGGAAATATTATTTGGATATATTGGCACTTTGATTCTATAGATTTTATAGACTTTGTAGAAAAAAATAATTATCTTTCTCTACATTCTTCTAATGAAATTACAGAAATTGATAGAAACACTGGAGGAATATTAAAAAGCAAACCATAGTCTGCACAAAACCTTCAATCACAACATAGAAGCGTGTGCAGTACACACTCTGTTTCTGTATATTCTTGGATCCATCGTGGTTTTCTTGCTGTAACAGAAAAAGTACTTCGCCGGAAAGGAAAAAAGCCCGGCACACAGGAAACCCGTGGACGCTTCAATGGTAAAAGGACCATTAAAGAGCGCCCTCAAGAAGTTGAAAACCGTGAGGTTTTTGGTCATTGGGAACTAGATACAATGGTTTCTTCCAGAGGTCAAAGCAAAGGCTGTTTAGCTACATTTGTTGAACGTAAAACACGATTCTATGTGGCCATAAAAATGAATGATCGATCTAAAGATTCTATGTTTTTAGCTATTAGTTCCCTGTACAATACATTAACCAGCAAATTACTTAAAACCTTTACGGTGGACCGTGGTAAAGAATTTGCTTGCTATGAACAGGTTGAAAACGAGTTTGGAATACCAATGTATTTTG
The DNA here is from genome assembly GCF_938010505.1 of uncultured Veillonella sp. Taxonomy (GTDB): domain Bacteria; phylum Bacillota; class Negativicutes; order Veillonellales; family Veillonellaceae; genus Veillonella. The sequence continues at coordinate 1,854 of NZ_CALLVP010000023.1, forward strand.
CCGATGCCTATGCAGCATGGCAACGAGGCTCTAATGAAAATAGCAATGGTTTACTTCGAGAGTTTTTCCCTAAGAAGACCGATTTAGCTAAAGTTACACTAGATAAACTAACAGAATCACTAATGTTGATTAATAATCGACCTAGGAAATGCCTTGGATTTAAAACACCATTCGACATGTTTAAACATGAGATTAGAAAATTGATTTAATTTTGTCGCATTACTTATTGCAATTCAAGATATATAATGAATCGCTATAGATTGATACAACACAAACTCGTTTTATTTATTTACAATTTTATTGATATTCTTCAATTCTATTCGCAAGGTTCCATCATCATTAGTTTTAATTTCAATGAACTCGCGATTTTTCATATATTCCACAGGAAATGAAATTTCAATGCCCGTATCGGTTTTAATCTTATGATGTTCACCAATTTTTGTGGCAAATTCACGATTTACTGATAAGGGGCGCATCATATCCGCATCAGCCAATTCCTTCTTTGCCGCCTCTTGTTGAATAGGCTTCTCTTTAAATACCTCTTCTACAATACGAACAGGATCAACTGTATCTGACACTTCGGCATTTTTAGCAATCATAGATTTTGTAGTTGTCAGTTCCACGACACCATCAGATTCATGAGCTTGTGCAACCTTATCTACAATAGCTTTTACTTTTCTCACAGTATCTCGAGATGATTGATTGGTCCCTAATTGTAATACCTTATCTGCTAATATATAAGATACTTCGCCATCATATTCACCCTTAGGTTCAAAAATACGAACACTAAAATCACGTAAATTGATGGATGCAAAGGACCGAAGTTTCTGAGATGGCATCGGTAATACAGCCTTATGTGTTACTAACTCCGTAGATAATGTACCATCATCTTCACTAAATAGTTGATGGGTAAACGCATCGTGAGCTTGACATAAAAGAATACAAATATAAGTTGAATCCGTAGCAGCTTCACATATTATGGTATCGATAACAACAGAATCTGTAGCTTGTTTCATATAAGTAAACAAGATTTCACCCAAGTTCTTACAGAGATCGATAAACTTAAGATCTCCATTTTTATAATCTACTAATTGTTTTCCCATTGGGCTAGCATCATGTAAGGTACCTGTTCTAGCACCTGGGTCTTTGAAAGCCTTCGCTACATGAGTTGCAATATAATCTTGTATAGCTTGATCGCCAACCTTTAATTCATGTTCAGAGTATACAGCTAACGAGGACGTAAAGTCGAAAATCTCTAGTGCAGCCTTATTTATCTGCATGATGCCTCCTTGTAATACTAAAATGTTTACTTTTTATTATACCACTCTTTTAGCTTTCGTTTATCAACTTTTGAGCATTCAGTAAGGGGTAACATAGGAATTTCGATAATATCTTTTGGCCACTCCACAGAAGGTCGCTCCCTATGGAGGATTTTTATAATCTCATCCAATTCTACATCATTTTCTAATACCATATAAACTACAAAATCTTCCCCTCTTATAACATCGGTTATATCAATAACAGCAACTTCAACAACGCCCTGTAATGATTGTAAATAAGATTCCATGGAAAGAATAGATATTTTATACCCACCCTTATTTACTACATCACCTTGTCGCCCATTAAACATAAGATAACCTTCGCTATCAATGTAACCACAATCGTTTACAGTATATGTATCAGGAATCCCTTCAATATGATATTTTGTAGTTACATAAATAACTCCATCATTCGCAGCAATCTGAACGGTCGGAAATGGTCTTCCCACCGTACCTTTTCGCTCTAGCCATTCTTTACCGGTGCAATACGTTATATAGTTAAGCTCTGATGCACCATAATACAAGATAAACTGCATATCAGGGCATATATGTTGTAACTGTTCCATCAATTGTCGATCCAGAACTTGAGATCCTGCAATGATGTATTTAATAGGTGATAATTTACTTTTACAGTACCGTACCAATAATCGTAGTTTCGTTGGTAATGCATATATATGGTCTACATGGTATTCTTCTATAAGCTGTATCCATCTACTAGGACGTAATGAACTCGTTGTAATAACGGTCCCACCTGCCCATAAAACAGCAATGACCATATTACTAACGCCAGTAAAACTAAAGCTTCCCTGTAAAAAGATTTTTGTAACTTTGTTTATATGAAAAATATCATTTTGAATATCAAAGAAGTCTCGCCATGATGCTTCACTACGCCACAATGGTTTAGGACGTCCTGTAGTACCCGAGGTAAGTACTCCAAATTCTGCTAGACTAGGTGCACCCTCAGTTTCTATTACACGAATTAATTCGTCTATATAGTCCATATCCATTTCATTATGGCATACCATAGGGCAACGGCCCCGATACAATCCACCTAACCACTGTACAAGTTGCTCGAAAAAGGACTGATGTTGAATTAATGTTACCACGCCCTTTGAATCAGCCTTATGAGCCGTAATATGGATAATACCACTTGTATTATCCATATCTATAAATTGTATAGCATCATATAATTCACCATATGTATATTCTTTATTATCTATAACAAGGGCAACTTTACTAGGTTTTAATTGTTTGTGTTTTTCTAATCGTTCAATAATTGTCATGTTACATGCGTTCCATAATCAAAGCTGTACCTGTACCACCTGCACCAGCAATAGCACATAATCCATAACGACCACCACAGGATTGTAAAGCAGCCATACAATGGATTGCCAATATTGCCCCAGAACAACCATAGGGATGCCCATAAGCTAATGCACCACCAAGCTTATTATATTTTTCCATATGATTAGGATAGGCCTTGTTAAAAAGTACATCAATAATGGCAAAGGCTTCGTTTTATTCAACTACATCAATATCATCCATAGTTAAGCCTGAACGATTTAAAATAGCTTTAGTACTTTCAAGAGCTCCCTCTGGACTAAACTGAGGATTTCCTGCCCAAGGCATGACACTATGAATTTTAAAAGGTCCAGGTTGATTAGATAGATACACAAATGCAACCCCATCATGAGTTAAAGAAGCATTGCCTGCATTTGTAATGGAATCAGCCCCCAACAAAGGCTTCATCCTAGACAAGAGTTTCTCATTCAGTTTAGGTCGAATACTTTCGTCCACACATCTTTTACCATCAATTGTAATAGGCATAATATATGACTGTAAATATGAGTTATCTAAAGCTGCTGATGCTCTTTGATGACTGCCAATAATATGCGGATATAAATCTTCCTTTGTTATATTGTGTTTATAAATAGTCCGCTCGGCCCCTTCAAGCATAGCTAAAGGCGATTGGTCTTGAGGAGTAAACTGAGCTACCTTATAGGTTCCTTTTCGATCATCCCCTAATGCATACACCCGCTCTGGCTGTAACGAAGAACTTTCAATACCACCCGCAATGACAGCATCCATAACACCTGACGCAATATATGTATACGCCATCTCAATGCTCATTAATGCCGAGGCACATTGCATATCTACGGTGATAGCAGGCACAGAATTTGGTAAATTACACATTATCCCCATAAGCCGTCCTATGTTGCCACCGGTACCAACTGCATTACCGCAAAATAGTCCATCTACCTGTGAAATACTATGGCGATTGATTAATGCATCAATTACTTTAGCTCCTAGCATCTCTGGTCTCATATGTTTATATTGTCCATTTAAAACGCCGATGGGACTTCGAAGTCCACAATGAATATAGACTGACATATAAACTCCTTTTATTAAAAGCAAAAAAGAGGCATCCCGAGGAATGCCACTTTTATTGTATTCTAAATTTTAATTTTAGTTGCTAACCAAGAAGCAACTAGACATTTTACGATATCCCCTGGGATAAATGGGAACATCACTACAGGCAATGCCGCCCAAAGTTCGGTCTTTGTAACAATCATAAAGCCTGCTACACCAAATAGGTATACTACAGGAATCGTAATCACAATAGAGCGCCAAGCATAGGATAAAAAGCTCTTCTTAGAACCTTTAAATACACTAAGTAAGGTATAAGCTACTGGCCAAGAAAAAATAAAGCCCCCTGTTGGCCCCAACAACTTACCAAGACCAGCCGTACCACCAACAAATACTGGCAAGCCTACTGCACCAAGCAAAATATAAATGATAAATACGATAAGTGCATCTTTAGGCTGTAACAATAAGCCGGTTAATGTGGCTACCAAAGTCAACGCCGTTACCATAGCAGGGCTAAATGGCAATGGAAAAGAAATATATGCTGAAATACATAATAAGGCCGTTAATAAAGCCATTTTTGTTAAACGTCTTGCTTCCATAATTACCTCTAACTAATACATCTTTTTTTCAAAGCTGATGAATCTTCATTTTCACCAAAAAACGTAGCAGAAAATGCCAATGTGTCACCAACGTAGCCTTCTACATGAGCATCCTCTGGAACTTCAACTAGAGTCACCTTATCATCTGCAATGACAGGTACATGAAAGTAAATCGCCATTTGAAGAGCAGATTTACTAATATTCCAATAATTCCATAAGGTTTCCAGAATCATGCAGCCAGGTACAACATAACGATCTTCTCGATGGATTGGATTTGTATCATTAATATCGTTTACAAATCGTACTACATCTTCCTTAGAAAATGATATAGCACCACTGCTTTCCTCTTGGTTTATTGTAGCGCGAATGCTGAATTGTTTCGGCACTGGTCGTAAATCAACCATCAAAAATCCTGATTTATCCATAATACCAATTGTCGTAGTTTTAGCGACTTGAGACACAATGTTACACATAGGTTCATCACTACCAGCAGAATCATAATGCATATGTTTAATTACACTATGCCCTGGTAATTCTAAATTATTATTACATAATGCTTTAAATAATGTTCTCATATAATCACATTCCTTTATTTATTTATTCAATAAATTGATTATAATCAACATTATTTCATTCGTCAACAAAAGCAATATTCATTTGTTAACAAATAAAAAACTATAAATCCAAAAAAGAGCCTATGACATAAATCATAGGCTCTTTCATATAAAATCTTATAGATTATCTATTTTAGATCTAATTCTTTTAGATAAGCTTTAAAGCTTTCTCCCAATTCTTCGTTGCGCAATGCATACTCAACAGTAGCTTTTAAATAGCCTAATTTATCACCTGTATCGTAGCGAATGCCTTCATAAGCTAATGCATATGTGTCAGTTTTAGAGGCTGCTAGTGCATCAGTTAATTGAACTTCATTACCTACACCAGGTTTAGTAGCTTCTAAAATATTGAAAATATCTGGTGTCAAAATATAACGACCTAATACAGCGAGTTGAGATGGTGCATCTTCTTTCTTAGGTTTTTCCACCAAGTTATCAACGCGATATAAATTATCAGACAATGCTTCACCAGATACGATACCATAAGAACTAACTTTATCTTCTGGTACAAATTGAGCACCTAAAATAATACCAGGATGCTCATTATAGCAATCAATCAACTGTTTTAAGCATGGATTTTCTGGATTGTAAACAATATCATCACCAAGTAATACTGCAAATGGTTCATCACCAATAAACGCTTTTGCACATAATACAGCATCACCAAGACCACGAGGTGCTTTTTGACGAATAAAGTGAACTTTAATATCCGCTAAATCCTTAATCATAGCCAATGGTTTATTTTTACCTTGGCTTTGTAACAGCAATTCTAATTCAACACTGCTGTCAAAATGATCCTCAATGGCGCGTTTATTACGACCTGTGATAATTAGAATTTCTTCAATACCAGAATCTAATGCTTCTTTCACAATGTATTGGATAGCAGGTGTATCGACAATAGGAAGCATTTCCTTTGGTTGAGCCTTAGTAGCTGGCAAGAAACGAGTACCAAAACCAGCTGCTGGAATAACAGCTTTTCTAATGCGTTGCATGATAGTCTCCTAACTAAAAGTCTTTACCTACAAATTTAATTTTCCATTGATCCTTTTTATTTTTATGACCATCTTTATATGTTAAGTACATGTCGAAGGAGTGTAAATCACGATGCCATGTGTAATAAACAGAATCAATATCGCCACTCATCAAATTATTTTTAACACTTACAGAAATGTCATCAAGACGAGTTAATTTGTAAGAGCCACCATAAATGAGTTCCTTAGGAAGCTCTGTCGTGTCAAAACGATATGGTGAATTATTGTAGGAGATATTTCGTTGATTATAGCTAACCCATACATTAGCGCGATTGCCAACTTTGGATTTGAATCTAGCTCCCCAATAAGGCATGCTACGAATTGTACCATCATAACCATAGTAGTCACGTTGGTAACCACCTAAGAAGCGTAAATCAGCATTTTTGCCAAGCGTGATTGGATCATGAGAAACTTCTGCATAATATTCCTTATGAGAACCTTTTACAGAGTCCTCTTTCCAATAACCAGCATTAACACCACCACGTACAGTAATTGGAGATTTACCTATATGATATGTATGAGTATCTAAACGAACTTCACCGATTTTTTCAACCCACACCGTTTTATCATTATACTCATTAGATTCCTTACTATAACCAATAGAAGCAGTCCCCCATGGTAAGTACTGACGATACCCCACTTGTGGTTTAAAACCAGCTTTAGAATACCAACGATAGTCGATATAAGCTTCACCATGCTTACCGATTGGGTACTCAGTACTGCCATGCAAACCAATTCCATCATCATTGCTATATGTAGGTTTTGGAATTAGAGAGAAAATACTAAATTTACCTTCTTTGTCATGACGCAACGAAGTTGTGTAAGATGGCAAGGATAATACTTTAAAGTTTTTAATATAGAAGGATGGTTTCTTGATAACAACCTTATCTCCAGGATACACTTTAATATCTTGGCCTTCTACACGATAGTCTGGAGTATGAACAAAAGCCATAGCATGTTTTGTAGTTACCATACCTTTTTCCATATGGCCTATTTGTCCATCAAAAATGGCATTATTTCCCTTTACATAATAGGGATCGGACCAGCCCATAGCTTGGTCTGCCTCAAAGTGACGATCACTAGTGCGATACGTCATATTTTGACCTGTAATATCTTTTGTTTTACCGCCATCTTCCAGGTAGCGATAGCCACCAACAGTACGGTACTCTGTAGTTTTAGTATTACCTTCAATACGGGGAGCCATCAAAGTTTGATTACCTTGAGTAACCACAACATCGCCCTGGGCATATACATTACCTGTAGAGCCAGTATAAGACATTTTGTTAGCATCGATGCGTGTAGGCAACTGTTCAGCAGGAGCATCAGATTTCGCCTTTTCACCACGACGTACAACACGGATATTGCTATGTTCAGGTGTAGATGCTTTAGAAATTTCTCCTGCATAGGATTGACCTACGCTATCCAATGTATCTTGATATACAATGGTTGACTCGGTAGCGGCCCATACAGGTTGTGCTAAACAAACAACACATGCCGCTGCTAGCCATTGTACTTTACGTTTCCTCATGGTTACTAGAACTCCTCATACTTTAAGAATTTGTCAATTATTGATTACGTTTTACAACAACGATAGGTTGAGAAACATTTTCTACAGCTTCTTCCGGTTCTTCGACCTCAATAGTATCTTCAACTACAGCATCATTTTCATCAACACCATTATTTTCTACGTATTCTTCAGATTCACCTGTTGTATTAGGCACAGTTACTGCATCAGCCAATTCATCATCACTATGAGCTAAACCATCACCACCAATAACAAGACCTTGAATTGTTACGGAATCTTGAGGTTGTACATATACAGTAGCACCAGCTGGGTACTCAATATTTTTACCTTTGATGAAAGCGCCCCCTACAAGTCCAACAGGGCCGAGCAAAACTGCGCCAGCCACAGATGCCCCCGCCGCTTTAACTTCACTGCGAGTTTTATCTTTAGCCTCTTTACCTTGTACAGCCGTAAATTCTGTACCATCAATAGCTGGGATTGTATCAAATGTAATATCTAATGCACCATTACGACCAAAGGAACGAGCCTTTTTCAAAGAAGTAACTGTCCCGGACCCTACAGTCCCTGCAGGTACTAATAAGACATTACCATCCATTACATTTTCGGCAACAGTAAAAGATACAGTGTCACCTTCATGACTAGTTTTAGAAGAAACAGCTTCATTTAAAGTCACTTTGAACACTTGGTTACCAGCCAATGTACCTACTTGGTTAGTAAGAGCCACATTGCCACCATAAACCTTTGTTTTCAAAGAGATAATACGTTTTTGTAAGGAACCACTACCAATGCGACCATTAACGCTGCGTTCCATTTTTTCTACACGGTCTACAAGAGATCCAGCGTTAATACTGTTTTGATATGTATATTCCAATGCATCCATTTCTTCACGCAAAGAAATATTTGTACCACTACCTTCTACAGAATTATAAAGGGAGTCAACACGTTTACTCAATGTCGCAGAATTACCGTTGAAACCAGCACCATACACGGTTTCATCAAGTTGATTAATGCGGTCCACAACAGCACCATCTTGTACGGCACCATATACAGTAGTCTCTAAAACATTTGTCTTTTCTGTTACTGTACCAGGAGCAGCAAATGCAGTACTTGAAATTAGGGATGCCATTAAAAGTGTAAGTACTTGTTTCTTCATAAATTCCTCCACAACGTATCTAATGTATAACTGTTATACAACAGAATAAGCACGGGCCTAAGACCGTGCTCATTCCCTGAGTCTATTAATTTATATGCTCAGTGGCCATTAAATTTTCAAATCAATAATCGCAGATACACCTACGCCTTGAACACGAGATGCACCAACTGGGTTTGTGCTATCAACAGGAACTAAACCTTTTACACGAACCATACCATTAAAGCTACCTTCTACTTGGGCAACAGCTTTAACTTCTTCAATGCTAGATGCAGGACCAGTAACTTGAGCAGCACCGATATAACCTTTTGTACCAATACTGATGATAGGTACTACTTTAGTCGTATATTCTGTGCTTAAATTATTTTGTTTCAATAATTTATTTAGGAAAGAGTCAATTTGTGGGCCAAATTTGTTAACAACGATGCCAATACCACCAATTTTAGCCGCACCGCCAAGAATGCTGCTAAGTCCACCAGCTTGAGTCGTCAAGATACCGCCAAATGCAGTTGTAGTTAAACAAATCCCTAGAACAGCTGTAATAATCTTCTTTTTCATAATAAGCCTCCTATAGATACTTATATTTTAACAAATTCTATACATAGATTCTAGTGAAAGTATAAGAACTTACACTTAAAGATAATAGCATTATATAAAAACACCATGAATCCGTAGTGAATTTTATACAACTTAATTTAATGCTACCATCACCAATGAATAGTGTCAATAACTAATATAAAAAGCAATTAAGAAGCCTAAAAACAAGAATAAAAAATGAAAAAATAGTACAGTGAGATTGGTAATATAAATTATAAAATTAACAAATTCGCGGAACTTGATCTTCACCTAATAAATCAATCAAACGAACACCACCAATAGTCGTTTGTAATCCAACCTTACCGATATTTTTATCTAAGGTTTTACCAATTAGTACGGCTTCTTTTCCCTCTTCAAAACTATGAAGAATCTTAAGAGTTTCATCTGTAACAGATGGATCGACTACCATTACTACTTTACCTTCATTAGCTAAATATAAAGGGTCGTACCCTAATATGTCACAAACAGACTGTACCTCTTCATGAATCGGTATGGCAGTTTCTTCAACCTTAATTCCCACATGGCTTTGGTCAGCTATTTCTTTTAGAACAGTACCTAGGCCACCACGAGTGGGGTCTCTCAATAAAGCAACTTGAACTCCTACTTTATCAAGCACCGCATGAACCATCTTATTTAAAGGAGCACAGTCAGTTGTTAAAGAATTAGATAAATCTAAACCAAATCGTTGACCCATAACGACAATAGAGTGATCCCCAATAGCGCCGGATAATATAATATTCATCCCCGCTTTCACACGATGTGGACCAATATCTATTCCATCTGGAATCATGCCAATACCCGCAGTATTTATGTAGATTTTATCTACTTCGCCTTTTTTAACGACCTTGGTATCACCTGTAACAATTTGAACATTTGCTGCTTTTGCCATTTCTGACATAGTGCGAAGAATTTCATCTAGTTCTGCAAAGGCCAAGCCTTCTTCTAAAATAAGACCACAACTTAAATATTGAGGTATCGCACCATTCATGGCTAAATCATTTACAGTTCCACAAACAGCCAACTTGCCAATATTACCACCAGGAAAGAACGCAGGTTGTACCACATAAGAATCGGTAGAAAAAGCCATACGCCCGGCTGTAACGGGAAACTGGGCACCATCATGTAGGGGTGCCAACAAATCATTTGTAAAATATTTCAAAATAAAACGGTCCGTCAACTCATGACTGAATCGACCACCATTACCATGGACTAAGCGAACTCGTTCCATATCAATCCTCCCAAGTCGATCCACCACTAGAATATCCATATTTATACCATGCAGCACAGCTACCTTCTACAGATACCATACAGGCACCAACAGGATGATCCAGGGTGCAGCTTTTACCAAATAATGGACATTCACTCGGTTTAATAAGACCTTGTAAGACTCGACCACATTGACAGCCTTTAGGATCTAGGGATGGTTTCTCTAACTCAATAGGTAAAGCACGCTCTACATCATAAGCTGCATACTCATCCTTTAATACTAAACCAGAGTTTGAAATAACTCCAATACCTCTCCATGCATCATCGCATACATCGTATACTTCCTTTATCATAGCTTGCGCTACAGGGTTGCCCTTCTGCATAACTACTGAATGATATGTATTGCCTACCACAATATTTCCAGACTTACGTTGCTCTAAAATATTAGCTATCGCAGCCAAGATTTCTAAGCCATCAAAGCCAGCAATACAAGATGGAATAGCATATTCTTCAGGCAAAAAACGGTAAGGCTCTTCACCTATGATAACGCTCACATGGCCAGGTAGAATAAATCCATCGATATGGCCTTCTTGTTTATCTAGTAATGCACGCAATGCTGGTGGTACTAACTTATGAGATACGAGGAAGAATACGTTCTTTAATCCCGCAACATGAACGGCTTTTACAGTAGCACAAATTACGGCTATAGTCGTCTCAAAGCCAATAGCTAAAAATACTATTTTCTTTTCTGGGTATTTTTTGCTTAGTTCTATCACCTCTAAAGGCGTATAGATAACATGGATGTGAGCGCCTTTTGTTTGAGCTTCGCTGAGGCTGCTATAACTCCCAGGGACCTTCAACATATCACCAAAAGTAGCAATAATAACATCATTACGTTCTGCATAGGCTAAGGCCTTATCCATATACATTTGATCTGTTACACATACAGGACATCCTGGTCCACTAACAAGTTCTATGCCACTTGGCAATAATTGACGAAGAC
>NZ_CALLVP010000024.1 GCF_938010505.1 uncultured Veillonella sp.
TGCTATTAAGCGTTTTTAGCTACTTCAACAAGTTTAGCGAATGCTGCTGCATCATTAACTGCCAAGTCAGCCAACATTTTACGGTTAACTTCAACGCCTGCTTTGGCTAAACCAGCGATGAAACGGCTGTAAGTCAAGCCATTGATGCGAGCCGCTGCGTTGATACGAGCGATCCACAATTGACGGAATTCGCGTTTTTTCGCACGACGGTCACGACGAGCGTAGTACAACGCTTTCATTACTGTTTCGTTAGCTTTTTTGAACAAACGAGAACGTGTACCGCGGTAACCTTTAGCTAATTTTAAAATCTTTTTATGACGTGCATGAGCTGTAACGCCCTTTTTCACTCTTGCCATTGTATATTTCCTCCTAAATTACGATATTATCGATCTAATAGTTAACGATTAAGCGTATGGTAAGCATTTAGCTACGCGTTTGTGGTCAGCTTTTGCAACCAATGTAGCTTTACGTAAATTACGTTTACGAGCTGGAGATTTCTTTTCAAGAATGTGGCTTTTGAAAGCTTTTGCACGCTTGAATTCACCAGTACCAGTTGCAGAGAAACGTTTAGCCGCAGCGCGACGAGTTTTAATTTTTGGCATAATATAATCCTCCCAATACCTTATTTACTTACTAAAATCATGGTCATGTTACGACCTTCTAATTTAGCTGCTTTTTCAATAGACGCCGTTTCTTTGAGTTCTTCAGCAAAACGTGTCAACACTGCCATGCCTAGTTCTGGATGTGAAAGTTCACGACCGCGGAACATGATGGTTACTTTTACTTTGTTACCTTCAGCCAAGAATTTGGATGCGTTTTTCATTTTTACGTAAAAGTCATGGTCTTCAATATGTGGACGTAATTTGACTTCTTTCAAAGTTACGATTTTTTGTTTCTTTTTCGCTTCTTTCTCGCGTTTTTGTTGTTCATAACGATATTTACCGTAGTTCATAATGCGAGCTACTGGTGGTTTAGCGTTAGGTGCAATTTCCACAAGATCAAGATGCTGTTCTTCAGCCAATGCCAAAGCCTCACGGCCAGACATAATACCGATTTGTTCGTTTTCAGGACCTACTACACGAAGTTCACGAGCACGAATCTCTTCATTAATGCGTGGTGTATCCTTGCTAATAGCGTTCACCTCCAAGAGAATAAAAAAAACGGACGGCAAAAACCATCCGAATAGAATTCTCTATATTAACCTCATACTTCTTGGTATTAGGTGAGTGGCGGATGGCCTCTGCTTCATAAATTACTTAATTATAATAACAAATCGAACCGTGAAAGTCAACAACAATCTTGAGCTTTTCTTGATAAATTTATTATTATAACTCTTATAGTATAACAGACTATCTATGTTCTGTATATATGTGTTATTACTGACAAGTAGACCGCTTTAAGTATACAATAGTCTTATAGATATATAATTAATTTACTTAAAACACGATAACAATAATATATATAAATATATATTTATTTACGCTAACGCTAACTAGCAAAATATTTATATTAATTAAGCATTAAACATATTGAAAGGAGTTTTATCATGAGTACAACAAATAGTGCCCCACCTCTAAAGGTACGTACAACCACTCAAAATATCGGTCTCATTCTTTCCTTCATTGTTCTCGGTGGCATTTTATTATTACCAACACCAGAAACATTATCTACTGGTGGTCATCGTATGATTGGTGTCCTCGCCTTTGCTATCATCTTATGGATGACATCAGCTGTATCCTATCCGGTAAGTGCGACCATGATTACGGCGCTCACAGCCTTGTTACTAGGCTTCTCTCCAAATCCAGAAGCACCCGCGAAAGCTATGGGCACAGCTAATGCCTTAAAGCTGATTATTTCAGGTTATTCTTCTCCTGCGATGATTCTCGTAGGTGCCGCTATGTTTATTTCCGTAGCCATGCGTAAAACGGGTCTAGATCGACGCATTGCCATGCTCGTATTATCTAGTGTAGGTACAAAGGTAAGCCGCATCTATTTAGGTGTTATTATTACAGGTCTCATTCTAGCCTTCTTTGTACCGAGTGCAACGGCTCGTATCGCTTGTCTTGCTCCAATTATTATCGGTATTGTTGAAAACTTAGGTATTGAACGTAAAAGTCGCGTAGCCGCTCTCCTCATGGTAGGTGCCGTACAGGTAGATACCTTTTGGAATATTATGATTCAAACAGCAGCCGCCCAAAACCTCGTAGCTGTTGGGTTTATGCAAACACAAATGAACACATCTGTAAGCTGGATTGATTGGCTCACAGCAGCTGCACCGTTCTCAATTATTATGGCTATCATTACCTACTTTGTAACGCAAGCTTTAATTAAACCTGAATTTAAAGAACTCGTTGGCGGTGATGTACAACTCGCTAAGATGCGTAAAGAAATCGGTCCAATGACATTCGATGAAAAGAAACTATTATGCATCTCTATTGGTCTATTAGCATTGTGGGCGACGGGAGGTAAATTACATACCATCGATACTACAACCTCAACAATCGTAGCCATCGCACTATTCTTCTTCCCTAATCTTGGTATTCTGGAATGGAAATTTGCCCAATCCAATATAGATTGGGGCTCCATTGTCATGTTTGGTGCTGGCATCGGTCTTGGTTCCGTATTACTTAAAACAAAAGCGGCCACCTGGCTCGCTCAAGTATTCGTAAATGCCTTTTCCCTTGAAACGGCAAGCGTATTCCTTTTAATCGCTATTATGGCTGCCTTCCTAATTTTAATCCATCTTGGATTTGCTTCAGCTACAGCCCTCTCCTCTGCCATGATTCCTATCGTAATATCCATCGTTATGGGACATTCCGCAGAAGGTCTTAATCCACTCGGTGTAACAATGCTTATGCAATATGCAGTTTGCTTCGGTCTAGTACTACCAGTAAACTCACCACAAGGCATGGTGGCTTACGGTACAGATACATTCGACGTAAAAACATTTATGACTACAGGTATTCCATTAACCATTATCGGCTATGTAATGATTCTCGTATTTGCACTTACATACTGGCACTGGATTGGAATTGCTTAAGTCTAACTATTCTAAATAGACCAAACACGCTAGATAATTCTAATATTTTAAATTAAACATACTATAAAAGGCTCTGTCTTATGACAGAGCCTTTTATTTTTATATGAGTTTCAATATAAAACGTCTATGTGCTTATCAATGTAAAGCTTTCACAAATATTTATTCTAGTTCCTTACCTTTTAGTTCAGGAATCAAGAATACTGTTGCTAGTATGTCAATTACATAGATAATCGCAAGGAAAGCAATTGCCACTTGGTAGGAGTACAGTGAAATGATCATGCCTACTACCATTGGACTAAAGCCACCTACGGCACGACCGATATTAAATAATACATTTTGAGCCGTTGCGCGAGCACTTGTTGGGTATGCTTCCGCCATCAAGGCACCGTAGCCACCCATCATACCATTTACGGAAGCCCCTAGAATAGCACCGGCAAACAACATAGCTGTTGGATCAGATAATTGAGAGTAAATCAAAATAGATGCCACAGCACATACTTGGAACAAGATAAAGGTTGGTTTACGACCTAGTTTATCTGCTAAACGACCAAACAACCAGATACCTACCATCATACCGCATACTGTAACAGCCGTCCACAAACCAGACTTAGTCAAAGAGAAACCTAGTTGTTTACTCAAAAAGTTCGGCATCCAAATCATAATACCATAATAACCGAAGTTTTGAACGGAAGTTAAGATAGCAACACCAATGGATGTTTTCGTAGTTGCCACGTCTTTCACGAGCAACTTGAAGGATTGCTTATGGGAATGCTCATTCGCCTCTTTGCTTTGTACAAAGATTTCAGGCTCATGTAGTTTCGCACGGAAGAACCACGCTACAAAGGCAGGGATAATACCTACCATGAACATGCCTCGCCAGCCGATATAAGGAATTAATAAAGGTGTTAATAGTGCAGCCGCCAATACGCCTAATTGCCAGCCGAGGGCTACATAGCTCGTCGCTTTTGCACGGTGCTTAGCAGGCCAAGCCTCAGCAGCTAAAGCCATACCAATACCAAATTCCCCACCTAAACCGATACCAGCAATTGTACGGTATATGAGAAGATCCCAATAGCCTTGTGCAAAGGCACAAAGACCAGTAAATACGGCAAAGAGTACGATAGTCCACGTTAAGACACGAACGCGGCCATATTTATCCGATAAGGTACCAAAAATAAAACCACCTAATACGGCACCAATTAAGGTCCAAGTCACTAAAGAACCAGCTTGTCCTGTAGATAAACCTAAATCCCCTGATATCAAGGTTAGCATGAAGCCCAAAATCAAGAGATCAAAACCATCCATGGCATAACCAACAGAGGAACCAATGACAGCTTTCCAGCCGTAAGAATTTACATCTTTCATATCATTTTCCTTTCGCTACTCACGGGTAACAATTAAAGAGAATATAAATAAACTTCACATCTATATTAAGTTCACTAATATTAAATTATACAACTTAACCGTAATTATGCAATATATATTTCTTAATTTTGGAAATTATTCAGTTGTCTAAAAACTCTATTTAGAGCAAGAAAAAAGTAGGGCTTGGTTCACTTAGTGAAGACTAAACCCTACCTATTATAAAGTAATCAGAAATAACTCATCTCTTTAACGTTAGTTGCGTTCTTTAATTTGTCCTTTAATATCATTGAAGAATTGTTCGAATGGTACGGAACCCAATTCATCGCCGCCGTGTTTACGAACGTTAACAGTACCTTCTTCAACCTCTTTATCGCCTACAACAAGCATGTATGGAACTTTTGCCATTTGTGCTTGGCGGATCTTGTAACCGATTTTTTCGCTACGATCATCTACTTCCACGCGTACATAGTCGTTGCGCATTTGTTTAGATAATTTTTCTGCGTATTCAACATGTTTTTCAGAGATAGGCAAGATTTTAACTTGTACAGGAGCCATCCAAGTTGGGAATGCACCTGCATAGTGTTCAGTCAAGATACCGATGAAACGTTCCATGGAGCCGAAGCATGCACGGTGGATCATGATAGGACGGTGTTTTTGACCATCTTCACCGATATATTCCATATCAAAGCGTTCAGGCAAGTTCATATCCAATTGGATAGTACCACATTGCCATGTACGACCTAAGGAATCTTCAATGTGGTAGTCAAGTTTAGGTCCATAGAATGCACCGTCGCCAGGGTTGATTACATAAGGAATGCCTTTTGTTTCAATAGCAACACGCAATGCTTCTGTTGCTTGTTCCCAAATCGCGTCATCCCCCATTGCATCTTCCGGTTTAGTGGACAATTCTACATGGTATTTCAAACCAAATTGGCTATAAATACGGTCGAATAATTCGATAACTTTCATCAACTCAGTTTGCATTTGAGATGGCAACATGAATACATGAGCATCGTCTTGTGTGAAAGCACGCACGCGGAATAAACCATGTAAGGCGCCAGACAATTCATGACGGTGAACTAGACCAAGTTCCGCATAACGCAATGGTAAATCACGGTAGGAATGCATTTCGTTTTGGTATACCAAGATACCGCCTGGGCAGTTCATTGGTTTAATAGCATATTCTTCTTCGTCGATGATTGTAGTATACATATTTTCACGGTAATGGAACCAGTGGCCAGATGTTTCCCACAATTGTTTGTTCAAGATGATTGGTGTACGAATTTCTTCGTATTCAAAATCATGATGAACTTCGCGCCAGAAGTTTTCTAATTCGTTGCGCAGAGCCATACCTTTTGGCAAGAAGAATGGGAATCCAGGGCCTTCTTCTTTGATAACGAACAAACCAAGTTCTTTACCAAGTTTACGGTGATCCCGTTTAGCCGCTTCTTCAAGCATGTGAAGGTATGCATCCAGTTCTTCTTTCTTCTCAAATGCCGTACCGTAAATACGTTGCAACATTTTATTCTTTTCATCGCCACGCCAGTATGCACCTGCAATGCTTTGTAATTTGAAAGCTTTTACCTTACCAGTGGATGCCGCGTGAGGACCTGCACAAAGATCGATGAAATCGCCTTGAGAGTAGCAAGAGATAATTGCATCTTCAGGAAGGTCTTGAATCAATTCTACCTTATAGTCTTCGTTTTTAGATTTGAAGAACTCGATAGCTTCTTGACGAGGCATAACGGATTTAGTAATCGGTAAATTTTCTTTTACGATACGACTCATTTCCTTTTCGATTTTGCCCAAATCTTCAGGAGTTAAATTTTCTTCCAAATCGATATCGTAGTAGAAACCTTTGTCGATTGCTGGACCGATTGCCAATTTGGCATTAGGCCATAAACGTTTTACCGCTTGAGCCAAGATATGAGAAGCTGTATGGCGCAAAGTGTGTTTGCCACCTTCATCTTCGAATGTTAAAAAAGCTACTTCAGAGCCATCTACGAGTTCTTCGCGAAGGTCTGTTAATTCGCCATTTACATTTGCAGCTAGTACTTTTTTAGCCAAGCTGTTAGATAGTTGTTTTACTGCTTCCCCAAGAGTAGTGCCAGCAGCGTATTCCTTCGCACTACCATCAGGTAAAATGATTTTTACATCTGCCATTTTTCTTTCCTCCAATTTATAAACTAGGATAGCTTTGATTTTCTACTTTCACCAATATACCTACTTACCACACAATACATAAGTATTGTGTAAATAGCTTATATAAATTGGGTAATAAAAAAAGACCTTCTATCCCTACAAACAAGGGACGAAGATCATTCGCGGTTCCACCCTAGTTAACTACCTATACGAATATATGTGTATAGTTAATTCACTTCATTAAGCCCGATAACGGTGGCGGCCGTATTTGCCTACTTAGGTTCGACAAATCAGTTTAAAGGGGGTAACTCTAATATATGTGTAAGGCATTTCCAGCATCTGCCTCTCTCTGGTACACAGGGATAAAAGAATCATGTCCTTTGCATCACTTTTACTAGATTATAGTATCATAGAAGACTAAAAAATTCAATACAGTTAAACTGTAAATTTCATAAGAACTATAACATGTAAATCTCATCTGTATTTATACGTTATATAAATACAGTTTTGAAAAGAAAACAGCCCGAGAATAATCTCGAGCCGTTTATGATATACGTTGTTCTTTGTTATAATATGATGTCTACTTTATAGTATGTTGTATGATGATGTATTACATACAGCATATACGACATACGTTATTTATAAATTAACGTTTGAAGTTTGTAGACAGCATAGCTCCAATTACTTTTTCCAACTTGCTAGTGGAAAGGTCTGGACCTTTGTAGAGTGTTAAGAGCACGTCGTTAGAGTTATCTTGTTTAGATACCATCATAACACCGCTACCGCGAGCCCCGTTATCATCGTAATCTTTCGCTACGATAACAAGGTTCAAATAATGGTCCTTCATGTATGTATACACCTTGCTTGTACGCGCAGAGGAACCGATCATTTTTGCCATGTTCATACCACGGTTAAATACGATTGTATTTGCATTATGTGGATTTGCCGCTAATTGTTGCTTTTCTTCTTCATTTAGAGGCATGAGGTTTACCATGAGGGAGTCACCCATCTTGCCACGGAACATGGCTGGCATCGTTTCACGCACATCATCAGGAATGCCTGTGTCAGCAGTCAATTTCAATTCCTTAGGCACGGTCATGTACAAAACGCCCTTGCTATTGCGTCCCACCTCTGTTGTACTGAGGTCTACAGCGCTAAGCATAATAGAATCTTTAATGGTCGCCACTTGGTTAGCCAATGGTTTTTCAGGAACGCCACGGCTCGCCAATTGTACATCTCCAGATTTAGTTTTCTTCAATGTTTCCACGTTCCAGCTTGCACCTTTTTTATCTGCATCGCTAGCTTCTGTGAAAGCATTTGCCCCATCTTTTGTGCCTACATATACATACGTTTGAGCCGGAATGATTGTATCTGGTGCGCCAGATTTATTGAAAGCCGCACCGTATACCACATTAGGAATCACAGTAGAACCAATTTGTAGGTTGTTATTAGTTTGGCTTTCAACATCAAAATTGATATTCCCTGTGAAAGTCATATCAGGACCATGGTTAATAACAACCACATCCCCTGCTTGAGGAATGATTACAGGACCTACAGGCCCCGCCATAGCTACACCTGCCATAGATACTCCAAGGCAAGCTGTTAATAATGCACGTTTCAAAATAGATTGTTTCATAGATACACTCTCATTTCTCTACAATTCGTATACATTTGATGTAATTGTAAATCTAGTAGAGTAATTAAATTCCCTCATAGATTTACAATCAAAATTATACTTAATCTTCTATAGTGACATAGTCGGATAAGCTACTTAATACTTCAAGCGCCAAGGGCCGTGTAGATGGTGTGCAGCGCAACATACACCGCCCACTCGCATCTACAGAGGTCATAACACCTAAATATTCATAGCCTTCAATGATGCGATTGATGAAATTCGTATGCTTAGGATCAATGTGAAAGTACACATACGCTTCTTCTCCAGAGATGGTTGAATCGGATACATCGGGAAATGAGCCGATAGATTTACTCGGTTCTAATGGTGTACCACTCATAAAGTTCCCTCCTTCAAATCTGCTACATATATCGCTTACTTTTATAATCTAAACACCATTGTTAATTTAACTACTAATCAAAATTATGATCTTTTATATTAGTATGTTTAAATTATTCGTCTTCTTTAGGTTTGCACTCACGGCGCATCATGGAGTACGGTTCAAGTGGTGTATCCATATAAATGCGTACTTTCATTTGTGCATGAGGTGCTACATCGATTGGATTGCCATCTTCATCTGTCATTTTTTCGATCACCGTTTCAACGAGTTCACCTTTTGGTTGGCAGAATTCCACCTTATCACCCACTTTAAAGTTGTTACGTTGTTCGAGATCAACGTATTTTTCTTCTTCGTTGTAGCCCATAACTAAACCGATGAAGTCATGGCTCTGGGTATTCGTAGATTTACCATAGTTTTGAGCCGTTTCATCAGGACGACCTTCTGCAAAGCCATCTGTGTAAGGACGATGGGAAATCTTTTCTAATTCTGCAAGCCATTCTGGACGAACGTACCAATCCTTGCCTTCTTTAAGGTATGCATCGATAGCTGTGCGATATACTTTCGACACTGTTGCACAGTAGTGAACGGATTTCATACGACCTTCGATTTTAAGACTATCAATACCAGCTTCATATAGATCTGGAATGCGGTGAATTAAGCACAAGTCTTTAGAATTAAAGATATACGTGCCATGTTCATCTTCTTCGATAGGATAATATTCACCAGGTCGATTAGATTCAACAAGAGAATACTTCCAACGACAAGATTGGGAACATTGACCACGGTTCGCATCACGGTTACCTGTCATATAGTTAGACAAGAGACATCGACCGGAGTAAGAAATACACATAGAGCCATGTACGAAAGACTCGATTTCAATATCTACATTGTCCTTCATTTCTTTAAGGTCTGCTAAGGATACTTCGCGAGCCGCTACAACACGTGTGGCACCAAGTTCTTTCCACATTTGCACCGTATGCCAGTTTGTAGTAGAAGCTTGTGTACTTACGTGAAGCTCTAAACCTGGAGCTACGCGCTTAGCAAGACTAAAGATACCCATATCGGCTACGATGATAGCATCAACACCGATACTTTCAAGGAATTTCAAATAATCCTCTAAGCCTTCGAAGTCCTCGTTGTGAGGAATAATATTGCATGTAACATGGAGTTTTTTCCCATGGGCATGCACGAATTCTACAGCTTCCTTTAATTCCTCATCGGAGAAATTAGAGTTACCTGCACGCAAGCCAAAGCGTTTGCCTGCACAATATACGGCATCCGCACCATAACGGATAGCCATTTTAAGCTTGTCCATATTACCCGCTGGACAAAGCAATTCCATAAAATGTTCTGACATTATTTGTTGTGCCCTTTCCACACACTCACACTCATACCATCCCCCATTGGGTAAATGGTAGTGTTAAACAATTCTTTATTTTCAACATATGTTAAGTATTCTTGTAACCGTTTTACGATAGTTTTGAACCGTTTTGGCGGCTCCTTATCGCCCCTTACATAGCCTCTAAAGAGTACATTATCTGCAAGGATGACGCCCCCTTCTTTCACATGCGGCAAAATGAGTTCAAGTTGTTTTAAATATTGCCCCTTAGGACCATCTAAAAACACTAGATCATATTCCCCAGTGAGTTCCGTTAAGACTTGAGACGCATCGCCTTTAAGCAACGTAATTTTATCGGCATAATCGGATTGGTTAATATAATATTTCGCCATTTCATGACGCACATCATCTAGTTCAATAGATGTGATATGTCCCTCTTCCTCGTCGAGTAGCGGTGCCATCAACAAAGAGGAGTAACCAATGGCGGTGCCCACCTCTAACACAGAGGTGGGCCGGTACAAACCTATTAATTCTTCAAATAGATGAACCTCAGATTCTCGTAGAATCGGCACATCATTAATCATCGCGTAAATACGCTGTTCATTTAAAATATCATTTAATGTCATGAAAGTAGATTAAATCTCCTACATTATCTATTGTTAGCACCATTAGGAACTACAAGTGTAGAGCGATCAACGGGAGCCGCTGGTTGCACCTGAATTTGTGGTGCTGGTTGTGCATTTGGAATAACATTTTGCATCGATTCAGGCACAGAAGTTGTAGCTGGTACATAAGTATTATTATTATTTGTATTGTTTCCATAAGATGCAGCAGCTGGATTTACTTGAACTGGTATTGGATTTTGTGTTGTACCAGGTACAGGATCTGGAATCTCCGCTGCAGGAACCGTAGTTGGCGTGTATTTATAGCTAGGTTCTACATCAACATATTGAGAGTCTGCTTCCACTGCTTCTGCAGAACTATAATTGTAATCAGGCTCTGTAGTCGCCACTGTCACATCATAGTTAGGACCTGCTTGTGCAGCTACTTCAGTATTAGCAGAGGAATTTTTTACTGTGTCCGCACCGTAAATCTTATTAACCACTGCTAAATGCTCTTGGTATGTTTTAGAGAAGTGATTATGTCCCTCTTTATCCGCTACAAAGTATAAGTAATCCGTATTTTCAGAGTGTAATACTGAATCTAAAGATTTTTTACCAGGGTTTGCAATTGGTCCTGGTGGTAGGCCTTTAGATACATATGTATTATATGGGCTTTGAAGTTGTGTATCACCAATCGTTACATTCTCCTTTGCATAACCAAGTACATAGGAAATGGTCGCATCAGATTGCAATGGAATACCGTGAGCCAAGCGTTTTTTAAATACGCCTGCAATAGTTGGACGGTCTGCATCAAATAAAGACTCTCGTTCAACGATAGATGCCAAGGTTACAAAGTCATGAATACTCATATGTTGAGCTTGAATTTGTTTCTTCACAGCTGGTGTGAGATAACGATTCATTTCATCAGCCATCATTTGAATAACGTCACGAGGTGTAGCCCCTACTGGAATTTCATACGTACTTGGGAACAAGAAGCCTTCTACAGGATAGGTAGCAGGTTTTGTGCCTTTCATGTATGGGTATGGTACATAGGTCTTAGCTTCAGCCAAGAAGTCCTTTGCCTTCATGATTTGATTCTTTTCAAGAACGATAGCGATATCCCCAACCGTATAGCCTTCAGGAATGGTAACACGTATAGATTCTACATGACCTTCTTGTAATAAAGAAATGAGTTCGCGCACAGTTACTTTATTAGGAATTTGATAATGGCCAGTTTGAAGCTTATCATTAGTACCGCTTAAGTATAACCAAAGCTTAAAGCCTTGAGCGGAGCGAATAAGCCCTTTTTCAAAGAGCATATCTGCAATTTCAGTGCCCGTTTGACCCTTTTCAATAACTAGAACTTGCGTTCCATCATCTTGGGCAAAGGTATTCGGCACAAAGTATAATGCACCAAGACCGCCGCCAATAATTAATACACCTAGAATAGCTAGGATTAAAATATATCTTAAGGCTTTTCTCACGTCGTTGAGTTCCTTTCTGTAACATAACAGTATATACCATATCATTATACCATAAAGTGTATGTTTCCCCTATATAAAAGGCCTATCACCCGCGTAGATAACACAATGTAACACATACATCAATTATAATCCCCTGTCATGCTTAAAGTATAAATGTTAACATCCTTTTTTGTACCAAAAGAAAATGATACAAAACAAATAAAAATAGCGTATTGCCCTATGACAACACGCTAAATTTATGCTAAAGACGACTATTCGTCTTCATCCATGTCTTCATACAATTTTACTAGAGTTTCAAAGTTTTCATCTTCTTCATCTAAAGGTACGTATTCTTCTACGCCTTCTTCATTTGTTTCGATGCGAGCCAAGATCATGTATGTGTCATCTTGACCTTCATGGTCAGCGTCTTCATCTTGTACATGTACAAGAACGGCATACTCTTGACCTTCGTGGTTCAAGACAACATCTTCTGTGAAGTATTGTTTGTTACCATGTTCATCTTCGAATTCCAAATAATACACTTCACCTTCAAAATTTTGGTCAACCATTGGAAACCCTCCTTAAGGAAAAATACTTATTTATTAAACTGCAAGCGATCTAAATATCCTTGCAAAATTACAACCGCTGCCATCTTATCGATAACGGATTTACGCTTTTTACGGCTCACATCAGCTGCAATGAGTTGGCGTTCAGCCATAACAGTAGATAACCGCTCATCCCAATATGTAACAGGTAAATCGATGACTTCCTTCATCTTAGCAACGAATTCTTCAGTCTTTTCAGCTCGTTCACCTTTTGTACCATTCATATTTTTCGGCATACCTACTACAAGTTCATGTACTTCATATTCAGCAATGAGCTCTTGCAAGCGGTTAAAGTCTTTTTCAAGAGATGTTCTACGAATGGTTTCAATACCTTGTGCAGTCATGAGCAGTGCATCGCTACAGGCAATACCAATAGTACGGCTGCCTACATCTAATGACATAATTCTCATTATAGTTGCTTAGCCTTTGCGTATTCTTTCAACAATTCTTCAATCAAGTCATCGCGCTCTAAACGACGGATATCGGAACGGGCATTATTATAACTTGTAATGTACGCTGGATCCCCAGAGATTAGATAACCTAAGATTTGATTGATTGGATTGTAACCTTTTTCTTGAATAGATTGATAAACGCGAGTGAGCACCTCTTCAGCTGTCATCGGTTCATCGTCTACTTTACGGAATAACATGGTTTCATCTGAAACTTTCATCGTATCCCTCCTTTTTATTACATCG
>NZ_CALLVP010000025.1 GCF_938010505.1 uncultured Veillonella sp.
GTTAATAAAAGGTGGTACCATGAGCACAAATTTAGAAGTAGGCATCGTAGGCCTTCCAAATGTTGGTAAAAGTACATTATTCAACGCCATTACAAAAGCGGGCGCTGAAGCTGCCAACTATCCATTCTGTACAATCGAGCCAAATGTAGGTGTCGTAGATGTTCCAGATAGTCGTTTAGCCGTGTTGGCTGAAATGTTTGGTTCCAAACGCATTCTCCCTGCTGCTATGCGCTTTGTGGATATTGCAGGCCTCGTTGAAGGCGCTTCTAAAGGTGAAGGTTTAGGTAATAAATTTCTTAGCCACATCCGCCAAGTAGATGCAATTGCTCAAGTTATTCGCTGTTTCGAAGACCCTAACATCACTCATGTTGCTGGTTCCATCGATCCAATTCGAGATATCGAAATCATCAATACTGAGCTTTGCCTTGCTGACCTTGAGTCTGTAGAAAAACGCAAACAACGTATCGAGAAAATCGCTAAATCCGGCGACAAAGACGCTCGTGCGGAATTGCCATTGTTAGAGCGCATCATCGAAGGTCTTGGCGAAGCTAAACCAGTTCGTGCACAAGGTCTTAACGAAGACGAATTAGAAATGATCAAAGAATTAACTTTGCTCACTGCTAAACCATCCCTATTTGTAGCTAACGTATCTGAAGACGAAGTGGCTGATTACTCCGCTAACGAAAACGTAAAACGCGTTGAAGAATACGCTAAAAATGAAGGTGCTGGCATTGTTGTAGTCTCTGCTCGCATCGAGTCTGAAATCGCTGAATTATCCGACGAAGAATCCGCTGCATTCCTCGAAGATCTCGGTCTTGAAGAATCTGGCTTAACTAAACTTATCAAAGCAAGCTATGCGCTGTTAGGCCTCATCAACTACTTCACAGCTGGTGAAATGGAAGCTCGTGCATGGACAATCGTAAACGGTACAAAAGCTCCTCAGGCAGCTGGTAAAATCCACTCTGATATCGAAAAAGGCTTTATCCGTGCTGAAATCGTATCCTTTGATGACTTACAGGCTTGCGGTAGCCAAAACGCGGCTAAAGAAAAAGGCCTTGTACGCCTTGAAGGTAAAGAGTACGTTATGAAAGACGGCGATGTAACACACTTCCGCTTCAATGTATAAACAAATGTATATAACAAAAACCAGTAAATCCTATGATTTACTGGTTTTTTATTGCTAATTATAGCCTGTTATTTAAAATTATTTATCATCTTTGTGGAGAACATTTTTAACGCCACTAATCGCACCGTCTACAGCATCTTTAACATCTTCAGCTGTTTTTTTGAAATCTTCAGCAACATCATGTGCAATGTCTTTAACTTTTGCAGCTGTATTTTCTACAGCACCTTCTGCTTCCAATTTTTTGTCACCAGTTAATTTACCTGCATTCTCTTTTAATGCACCTTTAGCTTGGTTTAATTTATCTTCTAATGCCATTATTATGAATCCTTTCATGTAAAATGCTTTTAGCTATTTACCTATATTTTTACAAAGAAATTGCTATCATTTTTTTCCAAAGAAAAACGAAACAACAGCAACAACAATTACTGCACCTAAAACAGAAGGAATTAATGCCATACCAGCAAGACTTGGTCCCCATGTGCCAAATATTGCTTGACCTACCGACGAACCAATTAAGCCAGCAACAACATTGGCAATGATCCCCATTGCACCACCTTTGTTAGTGATAGCACCTGCTAGAAAACCGATAAAACCACCAACGATAATTGACCATAACATACGATCACTCCTTCCTATTTAATCAATATATTTATAATATCCTACCAAAATATACGGGCTTTATAAATATTATAAATAATCTGTATATTTATAATATAACATTCATTTCTAAAGATTAAATGAAGAAATTCGATATAGTTATAACAGTCGCAATCGATTAAACTACAGTAACAATTTCATCCATTGTACGACGTGTTTTATTTCGATGAGGCTCTTCATCGCGATAGCCAAAGGCGGCCATCACAGCAACACCAAAGTGCTTCGTATCAAAGAGACCTAATTCATCGCCTAAGAGGGCTGTCATCTTATCTTGATTGAAGCCTTCTAACGCACAGGAGTCAAGACCTTCATAGGCAGCCATAATCATCATATTCGCCATAACGATATATGCTTGTTTGGAGGACCAATCAAAAGCAGCACGTTCAGACTCAAATGTTTTATAGTCTTCCGTAGTAAACTGAGCATATTTTTCTTTATAAATAGCATCTACTTCAGCAGGCAATTGTTTAACCTCTTCTTGAATATAGCGTACATAAGGAGAATCAAATTCTAAATCTACCTTTTTACGTGTTAAGAACACTACCAAATGACTTGCTTCTAGACCAGCTAAAATACCCCAACCATGAGCTTTCATCTTTTCACGAATCTCTGGGTTTTGAACGACTAATAACTGATACGCCTCAAAGCCTAGAGATGTTGGAGACAAACGCGCTGCCTGTAAGATAGCATTCCAATCTTCATCAGAAATCTTTTTAGTGCTATCAAATTTCTTACATGCATAACGATAGGTCATAGCATACTCTAAATCTTTTCGATCAAATTTAGGGGCTGTTAATTTTATATTATCTATTTCATACTTACTCATATGTACCTCCATAATTGATAAAAAATATCATATTCCTATAGTACCACACTCACCGTTCAAATTATATAAAGATTGACACTAAAACCAAAAAGCCTAGACATTGTCTAGGCTTTATAAGGTACTGCTAGCTCACCTTTTTCATACCAAAATAAGCCAGATGTACTAATTTTATGCTCTTTCAAAATGACCTTAACTTGATCAACAATACTCGGCTCTATTTCTATAGATAAACCACACATATCATAAAGCTCCGGAGGTGTAGCCATCAATTGATGAGGCACGTCTAATTCTGTTAATACTTTGTCTGCCTTATCCCCAAAATAATAGGATGTAAAGACTATAAGTAATTTTTTATTGTCCAACGCCTCACCTCCTTAATAACTACTAAATAACTACTAAGTTTTAGATTTATTATTCACTAAGTATAAAACTTAAATATGAATTCAATCAATCACGACAAGTTAAAGTCTATACTACTAAAAATTATAACTTAACAATATTATCGCCTAAAATAGAATCTGTAATAGCATACATATTTGTAATACTACCTACGCCAAGCTCTTCTTTTACCCCATAAAAATCAAGACAAATGCCACATGCTGCAATTTCAACACCAAGTTCAGCTAGTTTTTTAATATTTTCCAAATGAATAGAATCATTTACTACCATCTTAACACCGCTATTAATAAAATAAATTTTAGCAGGTTTCACATCCGCTTCAAGCATGCATACCCAGAAGGTTTTCATCAAATTGCGACCAAGCTCTTCACTTCCTTCACCAAGGTAATCCTTTGTCATCAAAACGACGCGATTACCATAGTTCAAGGGCTCACAACTAACTTCAGTTACCGGATTCGCATTAGGTGTCAATGTGAGATAAAAATCCTTCCCATCTTGGCGAACTTCCACACCATAGCCACGAGACTTACCAAACTTCTCAACATTATCGCGACTCACTTCATTATCTACAATAGTTGTAATAATGGCACTTGGATTCGCATCACTTACCTTCTTAGTTTCAATAACAGGTTTTGGACATAAACTACCGCGTACATCTACAGTTAATTCGTTTGTATTACTCATTATGCACCTCTTTATATACATTATATGTTTTATGAAAGTATCAGCTATCAACTAATAATATTTATATAAATAGCTAAATCAATACTATACTATACATTACTTAACTTTTATGATTTTATTTTGTCACGCGTACAGCAAGACCGCTGAAGCTTTCCACAGTACCCACTATAGCCGCACAGTCTATACCAGCCTTATGTAACGCCTCTACCAGTTGTTCACCTTCATTGGCAGGCACAGAGAACAGCAACCCACCCGAAGTTTGTGGATCAAAGAGAATATCCGTCCATACAGGGTCCAAAGCCTCATCTACTTGTACATCAATTATAGCCTTGCGGTTACCATAAGACGCAGCTGGAATTAAGCCCATTTGAGCTGCCTCAATGACATCATCAAAGAGAGGAATATCGTAAGCCTTAATGTGTATTGTCACATCAGAGGCACTAGCCATTTCTACGGAGTGCCCCATAAGGCTAAAGCCTGTTACATCTGTACAAGCATGGACTGTAAAATTATGTGCAACCTCAGCCGCTACACGGTTTAAAGTACTCATACTAGTAACGGCCTGTTCCGTGCCTCCAGGGAATAAACCTGCTTTCAGAGCATTATTCATAATACCTGTACCGATACGCTTTGTTAATACTAGCACATCCCCTACTTGGGCGCCTTTATTTTTCCAAATCTGATTTGGATTCACTTGTCCTGTCACAGACATCCCAAAAATAGGTTCCTTATTTTCAATGCTATGTCCACCTACGATAGCTGCACCAGACTCAGCTACAATCAAACCAGCTCCATTTAACACATCCGTCAAAACACCTTGCTCGACGAGCGGAACCGGAAAGCCTACAATATTCATCGCCGTTAAAGGAGTGCCACCCATAGCATACACATCGCTTAATGCATTGGCAGCTGCAATTTTACCAAATAAAACAGGATCATTAACCATAGGTGTAAAGAAATCTAAGGTTTGCACCAATGCAAAGGTATCAGAGATTTGATATACTCCAGCATCATCGGCACCAGTCATATCTGCGAGAACATGCTCGTTAGTAACGGGTGTTACAGCTTTTAGCACACGGTTCAATATATGAGGCCCAATCTTACACGCACAGCCTCCACTTGTCACATAATCGGTAAGTCGTACCATAAGCCCTCCTTACTCATTTTCCGGCAATCGAGATACGATTTTCTTAACTGCCTTTTCAAATTTAGGGCGCGGCATCAAGAGTTGATGACCACAACCATTACATACAACGAGAAAGTCCGTGCCAATACGCTTAACTTCCCACTCGTCGCTGCCGCAAGGATGTGATTTTTTCATCTTCACTACATCGCCTACGTAATATCTAACAAATGCCATAGCGCCTCCTTTAACTCTAGTCAGTATTTATATATTTATTATACATAAAATAGTTAGTTCTATAAATATATTCTGACTCTATAGTTCAGTCGTCTCTTATATAACTATAGGTATTCACTCTCGTTACATGCTCTCGTTATATAATGCACGAATTTAAAAGGTCTACCAATCTTATAGTTACGACTAGACTATAAGATATAGTAAAAAATATTACTTTAAAATCAGCAAAATTTACAAAAATTTTTTACTATACATTACATTTTATGAGAAAATATTAGTACATTGAAAGAAATCAATATCAATAACTAAACAATAATGATTTTTCATTTAGTTATCATTCTCAATATCAAAATAGATATTTTTTATAAATCCCATACTATTCAATCTTTATAAGTCCGCATCTTTACTGCATTGATAATATTTATCATTTAGAAAATTTTCGAAATAAATTTTACAAAAAGACTTGCATTTCTCATTTAGTATGTTACAATATAGTCAACAATGATTATTCGTTAAGTATACGGATAACACATTGTATATAAAACTGTTAAGACGGCAAGTGCCGAAAAAACAAATGAGTAAGTACTATTTTAAGAGTTAGGCAAGTGTCTATTTAATCTAAGAATAAGTTTTCTTACCAAGGCGAAGTCGCCCTCGAAATTGTAGAATAAGTATTCTATTCCATTGCATTCACAACCAAGTGGTTATGAATATATACGTTAAGTAATAATCTATAAAAAATTGTAAGTACAAAGGAGTATTAAAATGGCTGAATTAAAAGGTACAAACACTGAAAAAAATCTTCAAGCTGCATTTGCAGGCGAATCTCAAGCATTCCAAAAATATACATTCTACGCTAGCGCAGCTCGCAAAGCTGGTATGAACGAAATCGCTGATTATTTCGAAGAAACTGCTCACAACGAATCTGCACATGCTAAATTGTGGTTCAAAGCTCTTCATGGTGGCGATGTTTCCGCTGATATCGAAGCTAACCTTCGCGACGCAGCAGCTGGTGAAAACTACGAACACACTACAATGTACAAAGAATTCGCTGACGAAGCAGAAAAAGAAGGCTTTGCTAAAATCGCTTTCCAAATGCGCGAAGTTGGTAAAATCGAAGCTCGTCATGAAGCTCGTTACCTTGCATTAGCAGCTCAAGTATCCGGTAACAAAGTGTTCCACAACGACCAACCAGTAGCATGGATCTGTGCTAACTGTGGTTATGTACACGTTGGTGAAGAAGCTCCAAAAGTTTGCCCAGTATGTGCTCACCCACAAGCTTTCTTCCACCGTTTTGTTGAATCCATCTAATCTGTAAGTACGATACTAATTAAACTAACAACCTGTAAGTACAGATTTTAATGAAACTATACATGTAAGTACATTTTAAACTTACAGTAAGTACTGACAACTTCCTTAACAAAAAGACGATGACATGAGTCATCGTCTTTTTGTTTGCATTTTTTTCTATTTTTTGTTCTATTTACTATAATTTTTATTCCATTACTTTTTATAGTACTTGCTATTTACTATCCTAGAATTATAAAGACATATCACTTAATATTATCTACCAAGCATTTAAATTGTTGTGTTGCTTCATATGGATTATCTGCATGAGCAATAGCAGATATTACGGCTACTCCACTAGCACCTGCTTGCAAAACAGGCTTTGCGTTATTTAAGGTAATACCCCCGATACCAACGCATGGTAATGTTAAACCTTCTGCTCGTAACTCAGTAATGCGCTCAGGTCCGCACGGCAATTGAGCATCAGGCTTGCTACTTGTAGCATACATAGGGCCTACACCAACACAATCCGCATAAACTACATCGGTCTTATGAAGTTCCTCCACAGAATGAATGGATATACCAACGACCTTATTCCCTACAAGATTACGAACGTCTTCTAAAGGCATATCTTCTTGTCCTACGTGAACACCATCAGCATTAACAGCCACTGCTAAGTCTACATCATCGTTAATAATATAAAGCACATTATACATGGCACAGATTTCTTTTAACTGCTGAGCTAATTCTAATTTTTGTTGCCCTTCTAATGCTCCTATGCCCTTCTCTCTAAATTGGAAGCAGGTCACACCACCTCGACAAGCAGCTTCAACAATGCCTAGTAAATGGCCTTCATTAAAACCTACATCTTGTGTACCACTAATAAAATATACCTTTAATTGATCGGGCACAACTACGGGCCGTATTCGGCTTTCAGATAAAAGCATCGTATCATCGAATTCATATAAGGCATCCAGAAATGCCACACTAAAACTACCAGGTTTTACGCCGCTCGCCTTAATCGCACTTTCACCAGCTAGACCATAATATGCCAGTGAATACGCAAGAAACTCACCGATAGGCATGTTATACATGAATGGACAATAGGAACTAAAAAATGCAGCTAACACAGCACCTAATAAACAACCAGTCCCCGTTACCGCTGTCATAATCGGATGTCCATGAGGAACCGCAAACACACGAGTTCCATCGGAAACATAGTCCTCTTCGCCCGTTGCGACGACAGGACAGTTAATTTGGCGTGCAAGACGATACGTTATAATTGCGCTATCGTCAACTTGTTCCCCATCTACACCCTTACCAGAGAGCGCGCTATCAACTTTATGATTTGTATTAAGAGCATCATAGATTGCTTTGATTTCACTTTGGTTACCTCGTAGCAACGAAATAGCATCAGTTTTAATCAAGTCTAAAACTACAGATAATCGATACGCCCCGGCGTGACAGCCCACTGGATCTAAAACAATAGGAACCTCATGTTTCTTCGCCAGTGCTATGGCATCTTTATAGTAACTAACCTTGTCTGGGGTAAGAGTGCCAATATTGATGAGTAGCGCCGATGCATGGGCGATGAGGTCTTTCAAATCTTCGCTACACTCACTCATCACGGGTGATGCTCCGATGGCTAGTAAACCGTTAGCCGTAAAGGTTCGTACTACATCATTTGTAATACAAATAACAAGCGGATTTCTTTTGCGTAGAGTCTCTAATATATTCAGTTCGGACCAAGTTGTACTATTTATATATAGATTTTCATAGGTCATATAACCATCTCCTCTACTCATTTTTCAAGAGTTCATCCATCGTTTGAGGACTATTTGCCAATAAACCATAAGCCATGTGATTAACAGGTCCGCAGCCAGTTCCAAGTGCTGGATTATGCTTAATCGCAAGGGCAATATAGTTCTTTGCAATGCCAATTGCATCCATTACATCACGGCCCTTTGCAAGCTCCGCCGTAATCACTGCAGAGAAGGTACAGCCCGTACCATGAGTATGCACCGTATCATATTTAGGGCTTGTCCAAGTACGGACGCTACCATCCTTAGTGAAAGCATAATCTGTTGCATCTTCGCCGATATGACCACCTTTTATAATAACTACTTGAGGTCCTAAGTCCTGTAAGATACAATTCGCCGCTGTTGTTATATCGCTTTCACACGTAATAAACATGTCAGCTAAGACCTCAGCTTCACTGCGATTAGGGGTAATAACAGTTGCAGTAGGAATGAGTTTAGATTTTAAGAAATCGACAGCCTCATCCGATACAAGTCGATCACCGCTGGTGGCAATCATAACTGGATCCATCACATAAGGGATGTTCTTACTCACATAAGGATAAATGAGATCCATCATCTCTGGTAAAGCAATCATGCCCGTCTTAACGGCTTGTGGTGTAATATCTGAATATACATCGTGTAACTGTTTTTCTATGCTTTCTAGCGATAGGTGTTCTACGTGATGTACACCCGTTGTATTTTGAGCCACCACAGAAGTAACAACGGCCATGCCGTATACATTTCGACTTTGGAAGGATTTTAAATCGGCCATAATGCCAGCGCCACCACTAGGGTCGGTACCGGCAATTGTCAATGCAGTATGTAATTTCATTATGCCTCCTTATGTAATAGATTACGACGAGATAAGATTTGTAATATCACAAAACCAATGCAAGCACCTACCACAGAGCTCATAGAGAAGGATGTAATCAAGGTCAATAGAGCCAATGGTTTACCTAGCAAGAAATTGGCAATTGGATAGCTCACTAGAGCACCAATAAAACCCGTACCAATGACTTCACCAAGAGCTGCCGCCCACATAGCATTATATTTCTTATATAAAAAAGCAGACAGCCAAGCACCAATCATACTGCCAGGGAATGCTAGCGGAGACCCCAAGGCCAATACATTCCGTAAACAAGATATACTAAAGGCAGCACCTACGGAAAATCTTGCCCCCACTACAACGGCTAAAATAACATTAATCATATGTTGAAACGGAAAAATACGAGCCGGCCCAACAGGAATTGATGTAGTAGATAATACTACGCCTAAGGCTACACATATGCTAGCAATAATCAGTTTTTTCATAATACCTCCAAACATATAAAAACGAGACCACTCCAAATGGAATGGTCTCGTAATAGTTTAGTATTATGTTTCACTCCACTTCCCTACGCCAGTATTATCTGGATCAGGTCTAGGGTTTTGAATGGTCAATCTCAGCAAAAGCACCCCTAGTGGCAATATATTTTTATACTCTAGTTATAACATTATTATACAATCTATGCAACAAAATAATTGACGGTTCCCGTAGCACCTCGTATAATGAAGCCATAACGGGGTGCTCACAAGAGTGGGCTGAGAGTAAGCTAACGCTTTAACCCATAACCTGATTTGGATAATGCCAACGTAGGGAACATAGAGGATTAATAGCCGAGTTCCTTTTTGGGACTCGGCTTTTTCTATGACTTCCTGGCAAGGAGGACGTATGAAACATACACACATTACACAACCACAGTTCGCCATGATATGGTTTGGCGCCGCTCTTTCCATAGCGGAAATTATGACCGGTACCTATCTGGCCCCCTTAGGACTCACCCAAGGTCTATATGCCATCATACTGGGGCATATCATCGGCGGTATATTACTCTTTGGAGCTGGCCTCATCGGTGGACGTTTACGGCAAGGCAGTATGAATACAACCGCTTTCAGCTTTGGCCCACTAGGGGCTAAAGGCTTTGCCTTTTTAAATATGCTTCAACTTATCGGCTGGACTAGCATAATGATTTACGATGCTATGCTAGCCTTACAAGAGTTAGCACCCCTATCCCCTATGGTTTGGACGATAGCTATCGGAGCGCTTGTCATCCTGTGGCTTTTCATCGGCCTCCACAATACGGGCTATATTCAAGCCATCGTATCCATTCTATTGCTAGGCCTCACCCTCTACATGGGCACGCATATGATATTGCAGTGGCCTAGTGAAAGTGGCCTTCTAACTAGCGGAAACATGAGTTTCATCGCTGCTCTTGAGTTATCGATTGCCATGCCACTATCTTGGCTACCTCTCATCAGTGATTATACCCGCGAAAGCAAAAATCCTTTCTCCGCATCACTTACAAGTGCTACAGTCTACACTATAACAAGTATCGTTATGTATACCTTAGGTCTTAGTGCGGCCATCTTTGGCGGTGGAGACTCTATTATTACCATTATGATGAATGCAGGTCTTGGCCTAGCAGGGCTCCTCGTAATTATCTTCTCTACTGTTACTACAACCTTTATGGACGCTTACTCTGCAGGTGTTTCTAGCACCACAATCTATAATGGTGCATCTAGTAAGGGCATTGCAGTTATTGTTACCATCGTTGGCACTATTGCAGCTATTCTATATCCAATGGATGATATTACAGACTTCCTATACCTCATCGGCTCTGTATTTGCGCCGATGATTGCCATCTTATTGGCGGACTACTTTATCAATCGCCAACAAGTACAAACACTATCGGCTTATCTCGTACGAGGTCTTATTTGGGCGGTATCTGTTGGTTTATACCACTATATGTTACATAGTGAAAGCACAATAGGTGCCACATTACCAACCTTTACAATGGCATTTGTCGTTACAGCTATCATTGGATTTATAAGTAAAACAGCACACACATCTGCAGAAATTAAACAGTAACAACAACTAAAACGTAATGTACATATACTAAATCAATAATAAAGATTATAGTAATAGCAAAAACACCTTCACAAATAGTCATCATAATGAGACCCTATTCAAGTTGAATAGCATATATCATATGATAAGGTTTATGAAGGTGTTTTATATTTTTATTAGACTTCTCCTTATTTAGGAATTGTAATAATTCCGTCTTCACAGGTCCAGTGCCGATCTCCAACCATTTTGGCTTCGCTTTCATCATGGGTAACCCATACACAGGGAACATTCCATTCGCGGATGATAGAGACTAAGTCTTCACGTACTTGTTTTCTCAAGTTCCAGTCTAGTGCAGATAAAGGCTCATCGAGAAGCAAGATAGTCGGTTTAGAGTAGAGCGCACGCCCCAAAGCAACTCGTTGCTGTTCGCCACCAGACAGGCTGCCCGCCTTCGTTTTTCGGTATTTCTCAAGGCCTAAACGCTGCAATAGACTATTGCACATGTCAGGTGTGCCTCGTTTGCTATAGGTAATATTATGTTCCACAGACAAATGCGGGAACACGATATTGCCTTGTGGCATATAGCCTACCTGACGTTTTTGAGCGGGAACCCAAATCTTATTATCTCGATCCATCCACGTCGTTTCATCACATTGAATACTACCTGTAGTTGGTTTTACAAGCCCTGCAATGCACTTGATGAAAGTACTTTTACCACTGCCAGATCGACCTGTCAAAACGGTAATACCAGAAGGAAGTACCCCATCAGCTTTCACAGTCACAGAAGGTCTAGCTACGGTAAAGGAAAATGTAATCATCGGACCTCCTAATTATTATCAATATGACGGAACAAGGACCCCTTTGTGATGAGGTGAATCCCACTCAACAATGCCAATGTAAGCACACAAATATAGATAACTAATTCAAAAGCATCCATGTACTGCCCTGCCTCTACGTAAGAGTAAATAGCAAGTGGCATGGTGCGCGTTACCTTTGGAATATTGCCTGCAATCAAAATGGTAGCACCGAACTCGCCCATAGCACGACAGAAGGCTAAAATACTGCCCGTCAGAATACCTTTCCAAGCGAGTGGTACGGAGATAGTAAAGAAGATACGTAACTCTGAAGCACCTAATGTACGCGCTACGTCCTCCATATTATGATCGACGGATTGCAATGCTGAACGCACCGTTTGATAAAACAGCGGAAATGCAATTACAGAGGAGGCTATCACGGCACCGGATGCAGCAAAAACAACACTCATACCATGAGCTTCAAGCCAAGCACCAAACGCATAACCTGGAGTAAATACCATAAGTAATGCAAAACCAACGACTACAGGAGGCAGTACAAGTGGCAAGGTAATAAGTGCATCAAGAATGGCAATACCACCCCACTTACAACGGTTCATCCAGTAACAAGTCGCTAAGCCACTTAAAATAACTATAATAAGAGCGATGCTTGCCACCCATAGCGACAGCCATAATGGACTCATGTCACGCCTCCTTTCTATACACAACAACTCTAAAGTATGTGCTATATCCACTAATTCAAAAATACTTTTCAAACAAATTATATGCCCAAAATCATATCATATGTTAGATTATTAATCAGTCATCACTACAAATGAGTTAAAAAAAGCATACAGTGAGCAATCATAAGATTAGTAATATCAATAATATCTCTATTGTATCATAAGAAAACGCTAGCCCTGAAAGCTAGCGCTTTACTCTTATTTAGAAGTAGAGAAACCGTATTTTTCTAATACTTTTTGGCCTTCTGGACTCATTACGTATTGGTAGAAGTCTTTTGCCAATGCGTTGTCATATTTTTTGATAATACCGATTGGATAGATAACCGGATCATGGGAATCAGCCGGTGTTACTGCAGAGATTTCAACTGCATCGCCCGCTGCGATAGCATCAGTTTTATAGATGAAACCAGCATCTCCAGCACCTTGGCTAATGGAAGCTGTTACAGCTTTTACATCTTTAGCGTATACTACATTAGGTTCTACCTGTTCCCAAACGCCTAGTTTTGTTAATACTTGTTTACCATAGTTACCAGCTGGTACTGTTTCAGGATTGCCCAATACGATACGCTTTACTGTAGCGATTTGATTTAGCTCAACCTTAGGTTGGCCTTTTGGAACTACAAGAACGAGCTCATTAGTTACGAATGGTTTTACATCAGTTACTAAATCTTTCTCTTGTAACATTTTCATATTTTTTTCGTCAGCAGAGATAAATAAGCTAGCAGGTGCACCTTGTTCGATTTGTTGACGTAATGTACCAGAGCCTGCAAAATTAATAGCGATTTGATCATCCGCTAAGTTATGGCTTTTTTTGTAAGCATCAGCCAATTCTGTAAGAGCACCTTTGAGGCTTGCTGCAGCTTGTACAGTAATCTTTTCAGATGTGCTTGGTTTAGCCGACTCAGTTGGTTTACTTGCATCATTACCACAACCCACTAAAAAGGCAAGCATGAAAACGCTCATTAATACTAATAAAATTCGTTTCATAATTCCTCCTGTGCATCCCTTAAAACGCCATACTGTAAAAGCCATGGTAATACCTAGAGACACTTCGCATACTAACAAACTAAAATATACGATATATACATATTATACTATAAATCGATGGTTGAAATCGTATACTAAAATCACATTCTACATAGATATTTCTGATGATTATGATAAGTAATTATAATCGATAAATTTTTAAGCCCCAAACAATAGATACTATGGTATGATAATACTACAAAGGATAAAAATATTTTAGAAAACTTATTCACTTACAGCTTATATAAAACAACTGTATATTTACTACATATAGTTATACGATAAACTAAAACTATGCCTTATATATTAACTAATATATTAAAGAAAAACTCTAGGTGAGATGATGAATCTATTCGAATTAGTAGGCCATATTTTTATGAATTCTATGGTCCCTATCTTAGTACTTATAGGCGTGGGATTTATATTAGATAGAAAATTTAAACTCGATCTATATACGCTGAGTAAACTAAACTTTTATATATTGTTACCTACCTTTATATTTCGAGCGATGTATGAAGCTAAACTTAACTCAGGTACTTTGGAGATTGTATTCTGTGCGCTCTGTGTACTCATATTAAACTCCATCCTTTCAGATGTGGTGGGTAAGATGCAAGGATATGATATGGCTAAGATTGCAACCTTAAAAAACTGCGTTATGTTTAATAACGTTGGGAATATGGGTGTCGCCCTTGCTATCTTTGTATTTACTAA
>NZ_CALLVP010000026.1 GCF_938010505.1 uncultured Veillonella sp.
GGTGATATGTTGGGACGCATCATGGGGGATATAGAGGTATTACAATTCTTCTACTTGCGCACTTTGATTCCACCTGTAGCAGCTGTTGCCTTGACTGTATTGATTGCATATGGAGCCTCTACAATCGACAATAGCTTGATTATGCCAATTCTTTTGTCGGCCTTCATATTAGGTGTAATACTACCTTTGGTCGTTTATGCACATAATAAACAATCTTTACGTGCGATTGGGCCCCAACAAGGTGATTATAAAGCGCTTTTAAGTGATACTATGGATAGCCTGGAAGATGTGATTAGTTATGGCAATGAAGAAATGGTATATAAGCGTATTCAGCATATGATGCGTAATGTAGATGCTCAAAAAGGTACTATTGAGCGTGGCATGAATATGGGTAATACACTATTCATAGGCGGTGTTCAGTTAACTGTAGTTATTGTAGCTATTATGGCCTCTAATGCATTAACAGGTGTTTGGGCCAGTGTTATGGTAGCGGTGGCTGCCATTGGTACTCAGGCTTGGTTTGAAGCGTTACAACCTATGATCGCGGCAGTTCATCATGGTGCAGAAAGTAAAGTTGCTACAAGTCGTCTCATGGCTCTTAGTAATGAACCTATATCTATTGTAGATCCTATATCACCAAAATCATTTAATCCTAATGATGATATTATTTTTACAGATGTATCCTTTGGTTATGATGAATATCGCCATATTTATGAGAATCTTAGACTACATATTCAACAAGGACAATCTATTGCTATCGTTGGTGCTAGTGGATCTGGCAAGACGACATTGTTTAATATGCTTGAGCGACTATATGATTATGGTGGTTCCATTCGTATAGGTGCAGTGGAGTTGAAAGATATTTCAATTGATACTTGGCGTAATGCATTGGGAACTATAACTCAAGATACGTATATTTTTAATGCATCCTTTAAAGACAATATACGTCTTTCTAGACCTGAGGCGTCTAAAGAAGACTTAGAGCAAGCCATTAATCGCGCCTCATTGCGCTCCGTAGTCGAAAAATTACCAGAGGGGATGAATACGATTGTAGGTAGTGGAGGACAAGGTTTGAGTGGTGGCGAGCGTCAAAGAATTGCATTAGCTAGATTGTTTTTACGCAATCCACAAATCGTTTTATTAGATGAGCCCTTAGAGGGTTTAGATCAAGTAACTCGAAAAGCCTTACATCGTGATTTGATGCATTATGTGGATGGTAAGACATGTCTATATATTACGCATCAATTGGAAGGTTTAGAACAAATGGACCGAATTTTATTCATGAATAGAGGTCAAATTGTTGAAGATGGAACGTACGAAGAATTGATAGCTCTTCGAGGGCGTTTCTATGAATATTGTTATTTATCTATGGCAAGTATTCAATAAAACTAAATATCAATAAAAGTATCTATTATAAATGATTGATTGTAGATTTGGACATTGTTTAAATTCATGTTGTAATTTAAGATCTATTATGAATATTAAATTATAATAGGAACAATATTAAACTACATTAATAAAGCCTCATTTGCTATGTAAAAAGGGGCTTTAGTTATATTTATATTTAATAGTATATGTAGTATACTTTTATCGATAAATCATGCAATATATGGTATAATTTTTATGTTAAAAGCTATTTTTCACCCTTGGAGGGGTTATGACTAAAATCTTCACCAAATTACGAGCTTTGGTGGATGAAGCATTATCTGATCGAGATGCGGTGGTGGATAAGGCGCCCGTACTAGAAAAAGCACCTTTAGAACAAGATTTGTTTGACCATCGCTTACTATATATAGAAGAAGATATGGTTAATCGCATGTTGCGTGCCGCTCTTCGCAATCATTGGTTCTTTTATGCTATAACATTTGAATTTGAACCAAACAATCAAATATTCCTATCCATTATTACAAAATGGGGGAATGTGATTAATGTGGAATTCACCTTAGAGGATCTATGGTTTGATGATTATTCATCATCCTTTGCAATTCGCCTTGATACAAACAATATAGATACAGGTGGGTTTATTTTGAACTCCATTTTACACTTGTTGGGAAACTGGTGTCTCAGTCTCTTTGGTATATTCTTTAACCCTATTGCATTGGGAGAAAAAGGATCTACCGTACGCTTTGAGAAAAAAGGAATTATTCAGTTTGACTTATTGCCTAATACACAAGTGAAGAAATTTATACCTATGCCTGAGCGCCATATTGGTAGCAATGGACCTGTTTTGTTGGGGAATCCACGTACCAGTCAATCTGTGTTGCAGTTAGATTACTATGCGTTCCATGATCCTGTAGATACTTTTACGGTGCCTGATGTGCCGACTCGCACTAGCTGGCTTCGTTCTATTGATATTGCAGCAGTTCTTTTATTGCCAATTGGTGTATGGATTACATTTATTATCTTGCATCACTACTTACCGACGGAAACGTTGGAGTTCTCGTTCTCCACGTACTTTTTGATTTCATTGGGGATTTTCATCATTTCCTTCTTAGTTATGAATATTCCGCGGTATTTGTACATGTATTTTGATTCTCGCAAACAGTGGCAAAGTGCGTTTGTACATAACAATATCAAAATTCAAATGCGTAAACTACATCGTCGTATCTTCATGCAACAAGCTACATTGACGTCTGATTGTGATGAGGATACAGCCAATGAAAGCCAAGAGCGAATCAAACATCTCTTGTTGCAAATTCGAGATAAGCGATTCCTTGCTAATCGTCTTAAAATTGCAGATGATGATAGAGCGCGTAAACAAAAGGTTAAGTTTATTATTGCTTATATCGGCTGTACATTGATTGAGTTGATGTTACTGATGAATTAATGTCGTAAGAAATATAAAATATAAAAACGTATCTCTATGTGATATGTCCCCCTTTACTGGATATCCAATAAAATGGGTACATATCAATGAGAGATACGTTTTTTTGATTACAAGTTATTAATTTTGGTTATCGTTTTTTACGACGTTTTCGAGCTGGTTTGCGGTTTTCTTGTTTTTTGCTTGATACTGGAGTTTGTACTGATTCATATGTTGGCTGATTTACAGGCATAAATGGAGGATTGCCGTATTGGTTAGGCTCAGGTTGTCCTGGCAATACCCAGAATAGGAAACCGATGAGCCATATAAAAAGCTCTAGCATGTAGTTGAATGGAGAGACAGCCGAGTAAGTATTAATGAAGATCATAATTACCGACCAAAGAATTCCGGCCCATGCATTGAAGCCGATGTCGTGAATACGACGGCCAAATAAGACACAAGATAAAGGAAAGAGGGTTGCCAATAAGAGCCAAATAATGACTCTAGTCAACCAATATGCAGGTAGGGATACGACAAAGTCCAAGAACATGTTATCTATGTAGTGGACAATATGAAATAAAATCATTAAAGCGATGAAGCATATGATAAATTGTAGTCTATTTAACCGTCCCGTCAGGTTAAAAATCGATAGGCCCATGCGACGTCCTTGGAATGCAATGAGCAAACCAATGGTACATATGAGCAATGTTCGTAATACGACATAAAGTAAATCCATAAGTTCCCCTTTATTTTTAGCTTATAGTTGAGTTAATTCTGGCAAGATGAGCTCAAATGCAACACCATGTTTCATTGATTTTACTGTATCTAATGTAGCTTGAATCGCTTTGGTAGTAAAATTCATTGCCAGTTCTGCCGCATCATAAGGTGAATATCCTCTCATTACTGCACCTGATAATACAGCAGTAAAAATATCTCCTGTGCCTGTAGCTTTTACAGGTACTAGAGGAATAGAGTATGTTTTTAAAAGGTCTGTAGGACCATTATAGACGGCAATGACCGCATGCGTTTCCGATGGAACACTGGTCATGATAATCATTTCAGGCCCCATGTGATGTAACTGTTTGCACCGTTTGCGCAATTCATCCTCATTAATAGGGTCTGTCGAGAATGGAATATCTAATAAGAAGCAAGCCTCAGTATAGTTTGGTTTTACGATGTGAGCCTTAGATACGAGTTGGCGCATAGCTACAACCATATCAGGAGTATAAATGGAATAGAGGCGACCATCGTCGGCCATTGCGGGATCGACGATAACCATCTGGTCATTAGAGGCAAATCGATTGATAGCTTCTTCGACGAGGTGAATTTGTTCTGGCGATGCCAAGAAACCACTTACGATAGCGTGAAAGTCAATTTCGTTCTTATCCCAGCAGTCCATAAAATCTCTCATATGAGCAGATAAATCTACGAATTCATAGTGTGGATACTCTAAGTGATTGCTTAGTACCGCTGTTGCCAAAGGAACCGCCTGACAGCGCATGGCACTGATGATTGGAATCATAACGGTAAGAGCACAGCGTCCGATAGAGCTCATGTCTTGAATTGTTAAAACTCTAGGTACTGCTGTCATAGACACCTCCAAATAAATATATATTTTATTGTACGTTATGTAAGGCTTTCTGTAAATGTAATGATGTTAATCATGAAATTAACTTCATAGTGTAGTATAATAAAACGAATAGACTTTTTATGGAGGAAAGTGACAATGACAAGGTATGTATTTCGACGCCTAGGTGGCGCAATCATAATCTTATGGGTCATCATTACCGTAACATTTGCACTAATGCATGCGATACCTGGTGGGCCTTTTACAACAGAAAAGAAATTACCGCCTCAGGTGAAA
Organism: uncultured Veillonella sp.; assembly: GCF_938010505.1. Taxonomy (GTDB): domain Bacteria; phylum Bacillota; class Negativicutes; order Veillonellales; family Veillonellaceae; genus Veillonella. The sequence goes on from NZ_CALLVP010000026.1 coordinate 4,668, forward strand.
GCGAGTATCGAGGCAAAGTATCATCTCGATGATCCTGTGTGGAAACAGTATGGAGATTATTTAGGTGGTGTCATTACAGGTGACTTGGGCCCATCATTTAAGTATGAAGGCCGTAGTGTAAACGATATTATTAGCGATGCATTTCCAATTTCCGCGCAGCTCGGTTTATTATCTTTAATGGTAGCTGTAGTTGGTGGTATTACAGCTGGTGCTATCAGCGCTATGAGACCTAATAGTATTGTGGATTATGCGGTGACCGTATTATCTACAATCGGTATATCTGTGCCTACATTTATTATCGGTGCTGTCCTTGTGTACATAGTAGGCTTTGAACTGGGCTGGTTCCCTGTGGCTTTATGGCGTGGCCCATCTTATATGGTGTTGCCTGTGTTGACATTGGCAGCACAACCGATGGCCTTTATTGCTCGTTTAACGCGTAGTGGTTTACTTGATGTGTATCAACAAGAATACATTCGTACAGCTCGTGCAAAAGGTCTAGGTTCTTGGACGATTTTGACTCGTCATGCACTAGGTAATGCGATTTTGCCAGTTATTACGTACTTAGGCCCATTGGCAGCTAGCTTGTTAACAGGTAGCTTTATCGTTGAAACAATTTTTGCGATTCCTGGGTTAGGTCAGTATTTTGTAACATCAATTTATAACCGTGATTATACAGTTATTCTTGGTATTACAATTTTCTATAGTGCTCTTGTAGTATTTCTTAATATTTTGGTGGATATGATCTATCCATTAATCGATCCACGCGTTACAACAGAGGAGGGTTCGGATGAATAAGGAAGACTTTTTACCTATTGAACGGGCCCCTCAAGAAGAGATTACTAGTTTTATAAAGCGTCCTAGTAAATGGGAGAGATTTAAGGTAAATCGTTTGGCCGTAGTCGGGGCGAGCATCATCTTGGTGATGATTGTACTCGCTATCTTAGGGCCACTTATTTCACCTTATACATATGCGGATCAATCTTTAATCGATGCGAACCAAAGTCCAAGCTTTAGTCATTGGTTTGGTACGGATACATTGGGCCGTGATATTTATACGCGTGTTATGTATGGTGCGCGTATTTCCTTAACCATTGGTTTTGTGGCAGCTTTCATCAACCTTGTAATCGGCGTTGCCTATGGCGGTATTGCAGGTTATATGGGTGGCAAAGTAGACCGTATCATGATGGGCATTGTAGATGTTTTGTACGGCATTCCACTTTTACTATATGTTATCTTGTTGATGGTTGTACTTGGACCCGGTCTTATATCTATTTTCGTAGCATTAGGTATTGCGTACTGGCTTAATATGGCTCGTATCGTACGTAGCCAAATTTTGAAAGTTAAAAACGAAGAATACATCATCGCAGCAGAATCCATGGGTATTCCGAAGTATCGCATTTTATTACGTCATATTTTGCCAAACTGTGTAGGGCCTATCATTATTACTTTAACATTGGCCATTCCAGAGGCAATTTTTACAGAAGCATTTCTTAGTTTTATCGGCTTAGGTGTAAATGCACCTATGGCGAGCTGGGGCGTATTAGCTTCTGAAGGGATTAGTAGCATGCGCTCCTATCCATTCCAATTGATTTTCCCAGCTGTTGCTATTAGTGTTACCATGCTTGGTTTCGCTTTCCTTGGCGATGGCTTGCGCAATGTATTAGACCCTAAGGAAGGAGATAGATAATGAATAACGCTATTGTTGATGTGCGTAATGTATCCATTACCATCAATACCTTCCAAGGCCCGTTGCGAGTTATTCGCAATCAAGATATTTCCTTAGAGCGTGGTGAGATATTAGGTATTGTAGGTGAATCTGGATGTGGTAAATCCGTTTTAGTTAACTCTTTAATGGGCTTATTGCCATATGGTAAAACTAAAATTAAAGCGGATACATTTATGATTGATGGTCACGATTGTCTTGGATTTACTGAAGATGATTGGAATGAACTTCGTGGTACGACGGTTGCCATGGTGTTCCAAGATCCTATGACCTCTTTGAATCCTATCATGACGATTGGGGAGCAAATGTATGAGGCTATCGATCGTACAAATGCGTATGGTGAAGATTACGATGAAAGGGCCATTGCCATCGATTTGTTGAAGAAGATGGGCTTATCTACACCGGAACGACGTTTGTCTCAATATCCTCATGAGTTGAGTGGCGGTATGCGTCAACGCGTATGTATTGCTATGGCAGTAGCCGGTCGTCCTAAGATTTTGATTTGTGATGAGCCCACAACAGCTCTTGATATTACTACAGAGGCACAAATTTTGCGCCTTATGCAAACGTTAGCCGTAGAGGCTGGCATTGGTATCATCTTTATTTCTCACAACTTACGTGTTATCGCTCAAATTTGCGATCGTGTTATGGTTATGTACGCAGGTAAATGTGTTGAGTCTGCTACGGTAGATGGTATCTTTAGCGAACCTCGTCACCCATATACATTGGGGCTATTGCTTGCATTGCCACAAGGTAAATGGCATGGTGAACTGAAGGCCGTTGAAGGTCAACCTCCTGATTTATTTGATTTACCACGTGGATGCGCTTTTAATCCTCGTTGTAAGTGGGCTATGCGAATTTGTGGTAATCGGGTTCCGATGGTTACAAATGTTGGTGAAAGTCACCAGTTTACATGTTGGTTAGCTAAGTTGGAGGGACTTTAATGAGTTACGTATGGGAGACTGACAATCTCGTTAAAGAGTTCACCCTGTCAGGCGGCTTATTTAAGCCAAAACAAACGGTACACGCTGTACAAGGCGTGAGCCTATATCAATCACCAGGGGAAACTCTTGGTATCGTAGGTGAATCTGGATGTGGTAAATCTACATTTGGTTATACCTTGATGGGATTGCATCAAGCTACATCTGGTTCTATTTATATGAATGGTCAACATATCGATCCTTATGTAGATAGAAAGGCTGTTCATCCAGTGATGCAAATGGTATTCCAAAATCCTTATGCATCCCTTAATCCACGACTTACGGTTAATGCGATTTTAGAGGAGCCTTTAGAATTGGATCCGAAGTACACACCTCGGGATCGAGTTATTCGTGTAAAAGAAGTGCTTGACCAAGTTGGCTTAAATATGTCATTTGGTGAGCGTTATGCTCATGAATTATCTGGTGGTCAACGTCAACGTATCGGTATTGCACGGGCTCTTATTATGCAGCCTCAATGTATCATCTGTGATGAGCCGATTTCTGCGTTAGATGTGTCGATTCAAGTACAAATTATGACATTACTTGAACGTTTACAAGAACAGCATGGTATTTCGTACCTCTTTATTTCTCATGATTTAAACATGGTGCGTTACATTAGTCATCGTATGGTTGTTATGTATTTAGGTGCTGTTATGGAAGAAGGTCCTGCATTGGACTTATATGAATTTCCACAACATCCGTATACCCGTGCATTGACGGCCTTAAATGGTCCAGTTATGCCACATGCACCAATTGGGGCACCTCTTAAAGGGGATCCACCAAATCCACTAGAACCGCCAAATGGCTGTTTGTTTAGTGGTCGATGTCCAGAAGCGGAAGGTCGTTGTTTTACAGAACGTCCACCACTTCGAGACTGGGCTGATCGCCGCATCGCATGCTGGCACATATAATGGGAGAATAATATGGAAAAACTAATTGTTGGCAAGTCCCTGGAACATCAACTAGATACAGTCATTAAAGAATTGGCCCCAGCAGGAAATATATCTTATGTAGTATTACAATTCGATGATGAAGAGGAACCAACACTCATCGCAGCTAGAGGTGAAAATACTGTACATTCTAGTGCGAGTTTAATTAAGGTACTTATCATGGAATATGTCTTTCATTTAGCTCGTACTGAGCAATTGGACATTAATGATACAGTTCCTTTATCTAGAACTCCACGCGTTGAAGGTGGCGGTGCTCTACAAGAGTTAGTTGGTAAACACAGTTTTACCTATCTTGAGTTGTGCCGTCTTATGACGGTTCTTAGTGATAATATTGCGACAAATCTACTCATCACAGTGCTTGGAATGGAAAATATCAATGCTCGAGCAGAAAAGCTTGGTGTGGATGAGATGGAGCTTAATCGCATGATGATGGATCTTAACGCCTTGGCTGAAGGGCGTGATAATTATATTACAGCCATGTCACTAGCTCGTCTGTATAAACATATTTTTGAATGTCGTGATAGAGATGCTTATGGCCGAGAAATGTGGAATATTTTAGGTCGCCAACAATTCCGTGATATCTTACCATTTTACTGGGGAGAAGGCATACGCTTTCACCATAAAACAGGATCCCTTGATCGCGTAGAGCATGATGGGGGTGTAATAGAAACATTTAGAGGTCATTTTTGCTTTATTCTTTTAATGAGCGATATCGATAATGACCGAGGTAAAGAGTTAGGCGCTCAAGTTGGGCGCATCATGAAAGAATTTGTAGAGGAAGCATTGCCATGATGGATAAACGAAACTTGTTAAAATTCATGGTCCTCGCTCTAGGGGTAAGCGTACTCTTATTTGTATTTGGGTACCCTCGTGGTGTTCAACCAATCGATGAACACACAATCCGCTATGTTATTGAGCAGGAACCATCCACATTGGATCCCGCAAAGTCTACTACCTCTCCGGAGGCTACGGTTCAACTTCAATTATTCGATGGTCTAGTTCGTTTGAATGATGAAAGTGAACCAGAAGCAGCACTTGCTAAAAATTGGGAAATCTCCGATGATGGCCGTGAGTATACTTTCCACTTACGACCTAATTTGAAATGGTCTAATGGAGAGCCTTTGACGGCTTATGATTTTGAATACGCTTGGAAGCGGGTATTAGACCCTGAAGTCCATGCGGACAATGCATACATGCTATATGTATTGAAAAATGGCGAAGCCTTTAATACTGGCAAAGCCACGGCTGAAGAGGTTGGTGTTAAGGCTGCTGATGAGGATACATTAGTAGTTACCTTAGAAAATCCAACAGCTTATTTCTTGAAATTATTAGCGTCTCATGGCTATTATCCAGTGAGCAAAAAAGCAGTAGAGGCTCATGAAAATTGGGCAGCTAATGCGGAAACTATAGTATCCAATGGTCCATACCGTTTACTTTCTTGGAAGCGTAATGGGGAAATGGATTTCATCAAGAACCCTAATTATTGGGACGCAGAATCTGTGAAAACAGAGAAAATGAATTGGCCTATTAGTGAGTCTCAAAGTACGCGTCTCACCTTAGTTGAAGGTGGCGAAGCTGATATGATGGTTGAGCCTCCTGTAGCGGATCAAAAACGTTTAGAAGAAGCAGGCTTATTACATATTGGGCCTATGCTTGGTAACTATTATTACGTATTCAATGTGAAAGCAGAGCCTTTTACAGACCCCAATGTGCGTAAAGCCTTTTCTATGGTTATCAATCGTGCTAACATTGTTAATAATATTGTTAGAGGCGGTAAAGAACCAGCTTATGCGTTTGTACCATATGGTATGCTCGAAAGCAATGGTCGTGAAGACTTCCGTGAAGCTGGTAGTTATCTCGTATATGAAGATGTAGAGCAAGCTAAGGAAATCTTGAAAAAGGCTGGCTATGGTAAAAATCGTCCATTACCTCAAATTACGATTTTGTACAATACAAGCGAATTACATAAATCCATTGCGGAAGCAATTCAAGATGCTTGGATAAATGCATTTGGTGCAGATGTACGCTTACAAAATCAAGAGACAAAGGTATTCTTAGCAGACCGTGAAGCTGGTAAGTACCAAGTTGCGCGCGCTTCTTGGGTTGCTGATTATAGTGATCCACAAAACTTCTTAGAGGTATTCTCTGCTGAAGATAATGATGGACAGTACCATAGTGATGCGTATAATGAGTTGATTGCTCGCATTCGTACAACTCCAAATGGGGCTGCTCGTGATGCGTTGATGCATGAAGCAGAAAAAATGATCTTTGATGAATCTCTTGTTATGCCGTTGTACTTTACAACACAACCATATGTGACAAACGGAACAATTCAAAATTATTTCTGGACCACATTGGGCCTTATTGACTTTAAAAAAGCATACAAATAAGATACACTTAAGACGTACACCTGATGTACGTCTTTTGTTGTATTTTGTGAGGGTATATGAACTGGATTGAACCAAAACGTTTGGCACCGGGGATGACCATAGGTATTATGGCACCTGCTAGTGCTAGCGATGAAGATTTACATAGAATAGAAGAAATTTGTAAGGCTAAAGGCTATAAGGTGCTCGTGGGTGAAAGTGTAAGCCGAAAGGGGTTATATGGAGGCACACCTAAGGAACAAGCCGCAGAGTTTCAATACATGATGACTACAGCCCCTTGTGATGCGGTGCTCGCTTTACGGGGTGGTTATGGCACGATGCGCTATTTAGAACGACTGGATTATAAAGCGATTCGCAAGTATCGTAAGGCTTTTATTGGATACAGTGATTGTACAGCGCTCCATATGGCTATTAATCGATACAGTCGCCTTATTACGTATCATGGGCCTATGGGGGTAGATTTTAAAGCAGAGCGTAAGGCAGATATTGATGCATTATTTAATGTTTTAGAAGGTAAATTAAAAGTTATAGAACCTTTGCCAGAACCTCCTAGAGGTGCGATTGGCACAGAACTCGGTGAGGGTATTTTACGAGGTGGTAATATGACGATGCTATCCATGTTATCGGGAACACCTTATTTTCTAGAGAATGAATCATGGGAGGATACCTTACTATTTATTGAAGATGTAGGGGAGGCTCCTTATAAGCTGGATCGTATGTTACAACAATTTCGCCTCAGTGGTTTGTTGAGCCGTATTAAAGGCTTAGTGATTGGCACCTTTACAGATTGTGAAGGAGATGAAGATGAACGTGATTATGACTTAGGGTATGAAGCATTGCGCTACATGGAGGAAAATAGAAATCCAGAATTACCAGATCCTTTTATATGCTATGTGCCGACGGGACATGGTTCACCACATCAAACCTTACCGCTAGGAGCGACGATTAGCTTTAGATATATTTCTAATACCATCATCGTTCATCCTTATACGAAATAGATAAGAGCTTTTAGGTGAACGATTTTAGTTAACAGACAACAGATAAACAGATATTAGATAAAAATAGTAGTTACCGAGATATTAGGTAATAAAATATTAGGTAATAAGATATTAGATAATAATAAGGGGAGTTATGACACTACAAGAACGAGAGGCTCGTGCCTGTGCCATCATAGATAGTATGGCACAGGAATTACGTGCTGTTTCCTTATATTTACACGATAATCCAGAATTGGGATTGAATGAGCATAAAGCAGTAAAGGTAATTCACCAATTCTTAGAAACACAGAATTTTATATCTCAAGTAGGGCTCACCGATATACGTGAGTTACAAACCGCGTTGAGAGCCGACTATAGAGGTAATGCTAAATATAAAATCGCATTTTTAGGAGAATATGATGCCTTACCTGAGCTCGGTCATGGTTGTGGTCATAATCTTATTGCCATGATGAGCTTAGGTGCTGCTGTTGCTTTCAGTCAAAGTGCGCCACAGGATTGGGGGACGACTTTCTTTGGTTGTCCTGCAGAGGAAACTATTGGTGGTAAGGTATATATGGCAGAGGCTGGTTTATTTAAGGGCTATGATGCGGCGCTTATTATTCATCCTGGCGGTGAAAATGAGGTGGGGGGCACATCCTTGGCGACGCATCCACTAGAGATTACCTTCTATGGGCGCTCCTGTCATATTGCATCCTTAACAGATTCAGGAATTAATGCCTTAGATTGTGCGGTAGAATTATATCAAAAAATAAAAGAGTTAAAGAAAACCTTTCCTAAAGGGGCTATTGTGGGGGCCATTTTTACCGAAGCAGGTACAGCGCCAAACGTGGTTACACCAAAGGCTACGATTCGCATGACTGTTCGTGGTAGTACAGTGGATGATTTAGAAGGTATTATTTTGCCGGCTATCAAAGAGGCGGCTCAAGAAATCAGTTCATCCTATGGAGCTCAAGTTGAGATGCACCACTATGAACCGCTCTTCAAGGATATGCGTCAAGATAAAAAGCTATTAGATCTCTTTAAGGATGTGATGACTGAGTTCGGTGAGGTACCTCGTATATTGCCTGATGATGAGGCTGATGGTAGTACTGATGTAGGTAATGTGTCCTATGAAGTGCCTACGGCGCAGCCTACGTTGCAAATTGGTTTGGGATTAGAAGTGCATACGCCAGAATTCACTTGTGCAGCAGGTTCTGACTATGGATTGGCACAAGCTATTAAGGGAGCTAAAATTATGGCTGTTGTAGCCTTGCGATATGCCTTGCTAAGTGATGCCTAAGTTTTGACATATAGAGGTCAAAAAGGTACAATAGATATAATATTTAAGTAAGTATGAAACAAGCCGTCTTCTACAAGACGGCTTTTATTCCGGTGGAGATAGATATGAGTGTTTTAACCGTTTCAAATGTAACCCATGGTTTTGGAGCGCGACAAATTTTAGATGATGCATCATTCCGCTTGCTAAAAGGTGAACATGTAGGCCTCATTGGTGCTAATGGTGAAGGTAAATCCACGTTTCTTAATATCATTACAGGTAAATTGCCGCCTGATGAAGGCAAAATTGAATGGTCCAATCAGGTAACTGTTGGTTATTTAGATCAACATGCTGTTCTTGAAAAGGGCATGACCATCCGCGATGTGTTACAGCGTGCTTTTGACGATTTATTCGTGATGGAGCAAAACATTAATGATGCGTACAATCGTATGGGTGATGTATCCGAAGATGAAATGAATAAGCTTCTCGAGCAAGTTGGGGAGTGGCAAGAGATTCTAGAGCAACGTGGGTTCTATGAAATTGATGCGGTTATTGAGCGTACGGCTACAGGCTTGGGCCTTATGGATATCGGCTTGGACCGAGATGTAACAGAGCTTAGCGGTGGTCAACGTACAAAGGTTTTGCTCACAAAGCTTTTACTAGAGAAACCGACTATTCTATTGTTGGATGAACCTACAAACTATCTTGACGTGGAGCATATTCAATGGTTGCAAAACTATTTGCAAAATTACGAAAATGCATTCATCTTGATTTCTCATGATATGGAGTTTTTAAATTCCGTAGTTAATGTTATTTACCATATCGAACAAGCGGTGCTTACGCGTTATACTGGTGATTATCATCAGTTCCAAGCTGCTTACGAGGTGAAAAAAGCGCAAGCTGTTAAGGCGTATGAACGTCAACAACAAGAAATTGAGCGTATGGAAGACTTTATTCAACGCAACAAAGCTCGCGTTGCAACGCGCGGTATGGCGAACTCTCGCGCTAAACGCTTAGAGAAGATGGAAATCTTGGAAAAACCAAAAGAGTATATTAAACCTAGCTTTGGTTTTAAAGAAGGTCGTACGCCAAGTCGCTTTATCGTAGAGGCTTTCGGATTGCAGTTAGGTTATGATGAACCATTAACTAGACCAGTAGACTTTCAAATTGAAAGAAATAAAAAGATCGCTATTCGCGGTGTCAATGGTCTAGGTAAAACTACGTTGTTAAAAACTATTTTAGGTTTGTTGAAGCCTGTTAGTGGTGAGTTGGTAAAAGGTGAGTTCTTACAAGTAGGTTATTTTGCCCAAGAGGATACGCCATCTAATTCCGAAACAGCGTTAGACTATATTTGGAATGAATATCCAGCTATGACCAATGCAGAGGTGCGTGCAGCATTAGCTCGTTGTGGCCTTACGAATGAACATATTACGTCTCAAATGCGCGTATTATCTGGTGGTGAGAATGCAAAGGTTCGCCTATGTAAGCTCATGCAGAATAAGTACAATGTGTTGGTGCTAGACGAACCGACCAACCATTTAGACATATATGCGAAGGAAGAACTGAGCCGAGCATTGCGTGATTTTAAAGGTACGATTGTACTAGTTAGTCATGAACCCGAATTTTATCAAGGTTGGGTTACGGATATTTGGAATATTGAGGATTGGACGACAAAGATCGTTTAGGAGGACCGATGAATCAACGTGCAAAGGACGGGATAAAGCAATTCTTAGAGGCTTTATCTGTTGATACAGAGGCACCAGAATTAGAGAAGACACCAAGTCGTGTAACAGAATTATATAGTGAATTATTCAGCGGCGTAGGATTAGACACGAAAGCTGCATGGGGAGAGACTTTCAGTACAGATTATAAAGGTCTCGTAGCAGTTACAGGGATTCCTTTTTACTCCATGTGTGAGCATCATTTATTGCCTTTCTTTGGTACCGTAGATATCGTGTACCAACCTAAGGATGGATGTGTGGCAGGACTTAGTAAGTTTCAAGATATCGTGAATATCCTCAGCCGTAGACCGCAATTACAAGAGCGGTTAGCATCTGAATTAGCTGATGCGATTATGAATGATTTATCCGCTCATGGCGTATTTGTACGCATTACATCGACTCAGTTGTGTATGCTCATCAAAGGTACCATGCAGCAAGATTCAAAGGTTATTACATTAGAAAGCCGAGGCGTATTGGCCGAAAAGGGCACATTAAGAGATGAAGCGTTGGCAATGTTAGGCGGAGGACAGGTAAATGTTTAAACGTAGAAATTATACATGGAATGATGGCAAAAGTTTATCTTTGTGCGATCGAACCCTTATTATGGGGATACTGAATGGTACACCTGACTCCTTCTCTGATGGAGGTCAATTCAACACACCAGAAACAGCAGTAGCGCATGTAAAGCAAATGATTGAAGATGGTGCAGATATTATCGATTTAGGCGTTGAATCTACACGCCCTGGTTCTACACCTTTGGCCGCAGACGAGGAAATAGAACGCTTATCTCTATTAATAGAGCCTGTCTTACAGGCCTCTACAGTTCCTGTATCTATTGACACATATCATGCTAAAACTGCAGAATATGCTTTCTCTAAAGGGGCACATATTTTAAATGATGTATGGGGATTACATTATGATCCTGATATGGCAGCGGTAGCGGCTAAATATAATGTACCTGTTATTATCATGCATAACAGCAATGATACAAATTATGGTGATATCATTGAAGATATGAAAGCGTTCTTCTTCTGTGCCATTGATAAAGCCTTAAAGGAGGGAATAACACCTCAACAAATCTGGCTCGATCCAGGTATTGGTTTTGGAAAAACGGAAGAGCAAAATATTGAAGTTATGCAGCGTTTAGGTGAGCTAACCGCTCATGAATATCCTGTTTTGCTTGCTCCGAGCCGCAAGCGTTTCATCGGATCTATGTTAGGTGGATTGCCACCGGAAGAACGCGATGAAGGTACCGTTGCTGCTTGTATTACAGGTGTATTCCAAGGCATCGATATGGTTCGTGTTCACAATGTGAAAATGCATAAACGCGCCTTAGCTGTAGCGGATGGCCTATTACGAGGTGAATAATGGATAAAATCGTTTTAAAAAATATGGCGTTCTATGGGTACCATGGCAACTTGGCATCCGAACAAGAACAAGGCCAACGATTTTTTGTGGACGTAGAAATAATAACTGATCTAACAAAGGCTGGTCAAAGTGATCAATTAGAGGATTCCATCAATTATGTAGAGGTATACGAGATTGTAGAGTCTATCATGACGGGTGAGAAGCATAATCTTCTAGAGCGCTTGGGGGCACTTATCGCCGACTCATTGTATCAACATTATCAAGGTATCGTTGGGTTGTCTGTAACTGTGCGTAAACCATCTGTACCGATTTCAGGTATTTTAGATTTTGTTGAAGTAGTAACCACAAGGGGACAAATTTGATGTATACCTATTACATCAGTGTAGGCTCGAATATGGGGGACAAGAGGGGCTATATTAACTCTGCTTTTCAATCCTTACAACAACATGAGGCAGTTTCTAAGTTAGTCGCTTCTGCTCTTATTGAAACTGAGCCGTGGGGATATACGGAACAAGATACCTTTGTTAATGGTATGTGGTCTTGTGAAAGTACGCTAGAGCCACATCAAATGCTCAGCCTTATTCAGCAATTAGAGCAGGAGGCTGGACGAAAACGATTGATTCATTGGGGGCCTCGTACACTAGATTTAGATATCATTTTGGTATATGACACAGAGGGGATGTTGATTTCTTTATGTGATGAAAGTCTTGTGGTACCACATCCTCATTTTTGGGAGCGTACTTTTGTGCTAGAACCGCTATATCAGCTGTTACCAACTTTCACATATAAAGGGATTAAGGTTGTTGACCGATTAGCTCAATTGAGCGTATAAGATGAAGTCGTATATAGGCTAAAGTTAGCTTCTTTGTAAACACGATACATGCTGTACGTGTGCTCTTACGTTTTATGATTGGGGATTCATGGAGAGAGTAAATGAATATAAAACGTATTGGGTTATATGTACTGGCGCTAATTATAATGGGGATATCCTACTGGCTTGCAGTAGGGGCAAATTATGATAGCAAAACAGTACGTATTGATCCGGAAGCGCATACACTGGTTAATTCTAGTGATGCCATTATTTCAAAACGAATATTAGCGATGAAGACCAGTGGCTCACAAGTGTACTTCTTAGGTTATGAAGGACTAGGGATTTATAATTTATCTGATAATATACTTCGCTTGATGCCCATTACCTTTAGAGGGCAACATATAGAACCTCCTAAATCGGATGACTACCAACGAGGTTTACGGAATATAACAAAGGTAAAAGCATTGTCTGATTTCAGTAATGATGAGCAAGACGAATTTAAAAGTTTATTGGACTCTACTGATGGAGGTGCCCATTATTATGGTGACTTTTACCATTCTGGTTATGAGTCGTCTCTCATCGATTTGAAGGACCAGTATTTTATTACGAATACAGTACGTGCATTAAAACGTGTTAATCATACATTATATGTGTATGATGGATCAGGTTTTATTATTATAGATTTAGATAATCGTCGTATCCAAGTTTTTTTTAATAATCGCATTAGTGGTGAAGGCTCTAAGGGCGTGCCAGATAGTTTACGTGGACATTATGGTTCTGATTTTACTATGATATATGCTTTATCCAAATTAGATCCTAAAGATTTGGATATCTTATGGTCTATGCGTAAACAATATTTAGAAAAATCCCCTCAAATGATGGAGGGGAAAGATTTGTTCCCCCTAAACTTGGAGGAGATAACTTTAACCGAGTTATGATTTTTTTATCATTAAAGTGTTAAGCTATATTATAGGACGAGATTAAGGTTATATAGAAAGGGACTATTGTAGTGAATAAACTATAATAGTCTTTTTTCTATCTTTTTAATAATGGGTATATAATAGTTGTGTAGTTAAAACTTTGTTTTTAGATATATGATTTCATTTCGATACATCGTATACAGGTATAGATGATTTAAATAGTTTGGTGTTAAATGATGTTTTATCATTTAATGTTAAAGGAGGGAGGTTCTTATGAAGTTGCGTAAGGTAGGTATTATTGGTACTGGACATGTAGGCTCTCATGTAGCATTTTCTTTAGCCTTACAAGGTGAGGTTGATGAATTATATATGATGGATATTGACGAGAAAAAAGCTCAAGCGCAAGCTATGGATATTAATGATGCCGTTAGCTATATTCCACATCAAGTAACTGCTACAGCAGGTCCTATTGAAGAATGTGGAGATTGTGATATTCTCGTTTTTAGTGCTGGACCTTTGCCAAATTTGTATCAAGATCGTCTCGAGAGTCTTGGTGAGACCGTAGCTGTACTTAAAGATGTTATCCCACGTATCAAGCAATCTTGCTTCAAAGGCTTTATCATTTCGATTTCTAATCCCGCTGATGTAGTAGCCACTTATTTATGTAAACATCTTGAGTGGAATCCTAAACGCATCATTTCAACGGGAACAGCTCTAGACTCAGCTAGATTACAAAAAGAATTAGCTCATATTTTTAATATTAGTAATCGTTCTATTACAGCCTACTGTTTAGGTGAACATGGTGGCAGTGCCATGGTGCCGTGGTCCCATGTCTGTGTACAAGGGAAACCACTTTTACAATTGCAAACAGAATTACCTCAAAGATTTCCTAAGCTTGACCATACAAAGGTATTGGAGGATGTAAAGATTGGGGGCTATCACGTATTGGCTGGCAAAGGTTCTACCGAATTTGGGATTGCTAGTGCTACCACAGAATTGATTCGCGCCGTATTCCATGACGAAAAGAAAGTATTGCCTTGCTCTTGTTATTTAGATGGTCAATATGGAGAAGACGGGATATTTGCATCCACACCTGCTGTTATTGGTAAAGGTGGTATTGAAGATATTTTCGAATTGCAATTAACCAATGAAGAGTTATCTTTATTTAAGGCTTCTTGTGCTGTTATTCGTGAACATACTATAAAAGCAGAGTCTATGTAAGTGAAATTCTGTTTTGGTGTATAAAAAACTACAATTTCGTATGAAATTTTAAATATATACGGTTGTTCTTGATGAGAAATATCTGTAATTTTATTTAGTTCCAAGCTATGTTATGTGGTATAATTTAAGAATGACAGTATACAGATGATGAATATTTTGGGGGACATTATGACTCAGGACACTATGGAAGTACAACGTCCAAAAAGGCCGCGCAAACGGGTTCGTCCTAATCGCAAAGCGCAGGATCAGCGTATTATCCTCATGTGGATCAAGCGAATTGGCATAGGGATTATGGTGCTGCTATTGTTAGGGCAGGCCTATCGCTTGGTGGCTGTATATCAAGAAAAACAACATATCGAGCAACAATTGCAAGAGTTAAGACAGCGAAATGAAGAGTTAGAACAGGAAAAGGCTAAGTTACAAGATCCGAAGACCATTGAAGGGGTGGCTCGTGAGGAGCTAGGATTGGTAAAACCTGGTGAAGTACCATATGTAAAATAGGTTATACTTTATTATTTTTTACTTCGCATTAGTTTGTAGTTTAAGGTTTCCGCATTAATTAGGAGGTTGCATGGCAATCGAAGTTGGTAACATTATTGATGGTACCGTATCAGGTATTACAAAATTTGGCGTATTTGTTGATTTAGGAGAAAAACAAACGGGGTTAGTTCATATTTCTGAAGTAGCTCATGGGTATGTCGAAAATATTAATACCCTTTTAAAGGTTGAGGATGCCGTAAAGGTTAAGGTTTTATCTATTGATGGTAATAAAATTGGCCTTTCCATTCGTCAAACACAACCAAAAGAGGAAATGGACGAAGAAAAACGTCCTCCTCGTGTTCAATCTAAACAAAGTATAGAGTCTTTCGAAGCAAAGATGAAATCATTCTTACGTGATAGTAATGAACGATTACACGACTTAAAACGCAATACCGAAGGGAAACGCGGAGGCCGAGGCGGTCGTCGAGATTAATAGTGAGAGATGGCATTCAGCCATCTCTTTACTTATGTATAGAGTATTAACACTATAATAGTATTAGGAGAATGCTATTGATATGTAAGGAGCAATTATGAAGTTAGCAATTATCGATATTGGCTCTAATTCGGTGCGCTTATTGTTGGCTGCCTATGAAAATAACGAGTGGTGTTATGAGCCTAAGCAGTTGTGGACTACCCGTTTAGGTCAACGAAATAAAGATGGTACCTTGCGAACTGAATCCATGGAAGCATCTTATCAAGCTTTTACAGCTATAAAAAAAATAGTAAACCAATATGGTGCTGAGTATTGCTTTGGTTTTGCTACGAGCGCTGTTCGCGAAGCGGCAAATGGACTTGCATTCATGGAACGTATTAGTGAGTATTATCCTATGGAATGGCGGATTTTATCTGGTGATGAAGAGGCTATTTATGGTTTTAAGGGTGCGTTAGGAGATCAATTAAAGGATGGTCGTCATTATACAACTATCGATATTGGTGGGGGCAGTACTGAACTTGCATTAGGTAACCAGGATGGAGTGTACTGGAGCCGTTCCTATCCTGTGGGCGCTGTACGACTTCAATCTATGTCTGATGAAGGTCCTCAACGAGTATGGGAGGAAACACGCTTTCTCTGGGACCCGATGATGATCGAAGGTGAATTCGGTGAATTTATCGGTATTGGTGGTACCTTAACGACCTTGGCTGCTATTGATTTACGTCTAGATCATTATGATGGTACAAAGGTGCAAGGTCATAAATTGAGTCGAGAAACTGTAGAAGGTATCATTATGAAATTGCGCTATATGAGCCGCGATGAGCGTTTACAAGTGAAAGGTTTACCGGCAGGTCGTGCCGACATCATCGTTGCTGGTGCAGAAATTTTAACGTCCTTTATGGATTCCTATGAGGTACCGCATGTATTTGTGAGCGACCAAGATGGTATGGAGGCGATGGCCCGTGAATGTGAAAGCACTCATTCGAACCGTTAATCACACTTTAAAATTATATAATCTATTTCCTAAGAATAGTCGTATCTTGGTGGCGTGCTCTGGTGGTCCTGATTCGATGGCTTTATTGCATTTATTGCAGGATATTGCTGCACATCGCCACACGGAGTATGAGCTTGGAGTTGCTATCGTAGATCATTGTATTCGTTCTGAAAGCAAGGATGAGGTTCTATGGTTACGAAACCAAGTGGAAATACTAGGGCTGCCATTTTATACGGCTACCGTTGATGTGCCTAAATTGAGTGAAGAGCAAAAACTATCAGAGGAAACTATAGGTCGCCAAGTTCGATATCAATGGCTAACCGACATAGCACAGTCTGAGGGGTATGAATATATTGCAGTAGCTCATCATAAAGATGACCAAGCCGAGTCAATCTTAGCTCATCTCATTAGAGGGACTGGACTTAATGGTTTGACAGGCATGGCCGTTGTTAGTAATGATTATAGTATTCCGGTAGTAAGACCTCTTTTAGATGTTACAAAAGAAGAACTACTTTTATATTTGAAGGAAAAAGATATTTATTACTGTGTAGATAGGACAAATGAGGATGTGCGATATCAAAGAAATAGAATTCGTCATCGCATTATACCTGAGTTAGAAACTATTAATCCTAACGTTGTTAATGCCATTGTAAGACTAGGGAATTCTGTACGTGAAGACGTAATACTTATCTCCCAGTTAACGGATACGGCATTTAATGAGTTAGTAACGATTTCTGAAGAGGGCGCGTCTATATCTCGTAGGGGGTTACGTAAGGAGCCGTTGGCTATACAACGGCGATTGTGGCAAAGACTGGTGAGCATCCTTGATCCTGAAATCAAGCTTACCACTGCTCATCAAGAGCAATTACTCGACATTGTTAACACTGGGGAAGGGAAAACTTTCAATATAAAAAGTATAAAAGTAAGTGCTCAATGTGATACAATAAAGGTATATCGCAAACATTAATATGAATCGCGGAGGTCATAGATGCATCAAGATGCAAAAGATATTTTATATACAGAGGAACAATTAAAGGCACGTGTGGCTGAATTAGGCCGTCAAATCAGTGCTGACTATAAAGGGGAATCCGTAGTTCTCGTAGGGGTATTGAAAGGTGCTATCGTTTTCTTTACAGATTTAGCTCGCTCTATTGACGAGAATGTGGATGTGAGTTTCGACTTTATTTCTTGCTCTAGCTATGGCAGTGGTACAACTAGTACAGGGGTAGTACGAATTTTAAAAGATTTGGACCGCTCTGTAGAGGGGAAACATGTACTCGTTGTAGAAGACATTGTAGATACCGGTACTACATTACATTACTTGCTAGAAAATTTACATGCTCGTGGAGCTAAAAGCGTTCGCCTTGCAGCGTTGTTGAATAAACCTGAGCGCCGTAAAATGGATGTAGAAGTAGACTATGTAGGCTTTGTCATTCCTGATTATTTTGTTATTGGCTATGGTTTAGACTATGCAGAAAAGTATCGTCACTTACCTTATATCGGTATTTTAAAGGAAGAAATGTATCAAGATTAAAAATATGATATAATATATGAGTGCATCTCTCAATGAGATGTACTCAATTCGTTTATACCAATAAACTATTATTGAAAGGGGTAATATTTTGGGTCGATTTACTAAAAATATCGTCCTTTATTTACTTATCATTGCCGCTTTCGTTATCGCCATTGACGCTTTCTCTGGTCAAAGTGCGAATAAATCTGAACTCAGTTATACAGGATTTATTCAACAAGTACAACAGAAAAAGGTTGAGTCCGTAACGATTACCAATGATCATGGTATTAAAGGTAAACTAAAAAATGGAACAGAATTCAATTCTTATGCGCCAACTGATGAAACTTTAATCAAAACTTTACAAGATAATGGTGTAGAAATTACTGCAGCTCCACCTGAGCAACCAGCTTGGTGGATGAGCCTGTTAGGTTCTGCCATTCCAATTATCATCTTGGTAGTGTTGTTCTTCTTCATCATGCAGCAAACGCAAGGTGGCGGTGGCCGCGTTATGAACTTCGGTAAAAGCCGTGCCAAATTGATGGGTGAAGGTAATATAAAAGTTAGCTTCAAAGATGTAGCTGGCGCTGAAGAAGCAAAACAAGAATTAGAAGAGGTAGTAGAATTCTTGAAGGATCCAGGCAAGTTTACAACTATCGGAGCTAAAATTCCGAAAGGTGTATTATTAGCAGGGCCTCCAGGTACAGGTAAAACATTACTTGCTAAAGCCGTTGCTGGTGAAGCAGGTGTACCATTCTTTACGATTTCTGGTTCTGACTTTGTAGAAATGTTTGTTGGTGTTGGTGCTTCTCGTGTGCGTGATCTTTTCACACAAGCGAAAAAGAACGCTCCTTGCATCATCTTTATCGATGAAATCGATGCGGTTGGTCGTCAACGTGGCGCCGGTCTTGGTGGCGGTCACGATGAACGTGAACAAACATTAAACCAATTGCTCGTTGAAATGGATGGTTTCGGTGCTAACGAAGGTATTATTACTATCGCTGCAACAAACCGCCCAGATATTCTAGATCCTGCACTTTTACGTCC